>CAILUF010000056.1 GCA_903837365.1 uncultured Alphaproteobacteria bacterium
ATTATAAAATATTTAAAAAAATATTTTATAACAAAAAAAGTTATAAACAAATGAAAATAATTATATTAATTATTTCTAATTGGAAATTGTTGTTGACTAAGAAATTCTTTAGCTTCAGCAATTGAGATTTCGTTAAAATGAAAAATTGACGCAGCTAACAAAGCTGATGCTCCAGCATTTAAACCTTGTGCAAAATGCTCTAATCTTCCAACTCCTCCCGAAGCAATTACGGGAATTTTGGCATTATCGCAAATTTTTTTGAGTAATTCTAAATCATATCCCTGCTTGGTTCCGTCCTGATTCATCGAAGTTAATAAAATTTCACCAGCACCTAACTCCTCAACTCTTTTTGCCCATTCAAAAGCATCCAGATCAGTTTCCTTTTTTCCGCCCAATGAATAAACTTTATATTGTCCTTGGCTATTTTTTTTAACATCAATAGCAACTACTACGCATTGACTTCCAAACTTATTAGCCGAATCACTGATCAATTGGCAATTATTAATCGCTGAGCTATTGATGGAAATTTTATCAGCACCCGATTTTAGCAAGTCACTAAAATCATCAATACAGCGAACTCCACCACCTACGGTAAAAGGAATGAAGCAAACTTGCGCAACCTTTCTAACCATGTCGATCATGATGCTACGATTTTCTTGAGATGCTGAAATATCAAGAAAGCATAATTCATCTGCTCCTTTTTCATAATATGATTTAGCAAGAGATACGGGATCTCCAGCTTCGATTAAATTTTCAAAATTAATTCCCTTAACGACTTGATTATTTTTAACGTCCAAACATGGTATTATGCGATTCTTAAGCATGTTTTACTTACAGCATTCTATTTAGAACATCATTTTCTTTTTGATCAAAAAAACGATGTTTAATTACGGCGATGACGTGAATCGCAATTAATCCAGCTAAAGTATATGCTGAAATTTCATGAACTTCACTAAAAATTTTGGCATTGTCGATATTGATTGAAGTTATAAAGGGTAGTAAAATTCCAAAAAATTTAACTTCATAGCCAAAAGAATTTGACATTAAATATCCAGAAAGAGGAACAATCAACATTAGAGCGTAAAGACCAAAATGACCAAGATGCGCTAAAATTCTTTCATATTTTTTTATAGTTTGGGGTAGAGCAGGGGGATGATTTAAAAAACGGTTTACAATACGCAAACTCAGCAAAATCAATACCAAAACCCCAAATGATTTGTGAAGATCAAAAAGAGTGTAGCGATTAGTGCTGTCCTCACCAACAAAATCGGCGATATAAATACCAAAACCAATCATGAAAATAATTAGCAATGCCATAATCCAGTGAAAAACTCGTGAAAGTAAGTGATATTTCATAATAATAGTTTAAAGTAATGAATAATTAAAATAATTAACAATGGTTAACAATATTAAATAATAAACAAAATATTATATTGATCTTTTTTGTTCAACAATTTCATAGCATTCCAAGATATCTTTTTCTTTAATATCTTCGTAATTTTCAAATGAAACTCCGCATTCAAAGCCATGCTTAACTTCCTTGGCATCTTCTTTAAAGCGTTTAAGAGTTTTAAGAACTCCGTCATGAATCACTACGCTGTCGCGAAGAAGTCTAACTCGGGCATTTCTTTTGATCAAACCATCGGTTACAAAAGATCCAGCAATCTTGCCAGATCCAGAAACTTTAAAGACCTGTCTAATTTCAGCATGACCAAGATATTCTTCATTTTTCAATGGCGTTAATAAGCCAGAAAGTAGTAATTTTAAATCATCAACCAAATTGTAAATGATTGAATAATAACGAATGTCAATTTTTTTATTGTCAGCAATATTTTTTGCCGAAGAATTTGCTCTAACATTAAAACCAATAATCAATGCTGATGAGGCTAGGGCGAGACTAACATCACTTTCAGAAATCCCACCAGTTGCAGAGTGAATAATTTTTATCGCTACTTCGCTATTACTGAGTTTGGTAATGCTTCCAATGATTGCCTCAACAGATCCATTAACATCGCCTTTTACAATCAAGTTAAGATATTTTAATTTGCCTTTGCCAGATTCTTTAAAAATATCGCTAAGCGATCTAACTGAATTTTTGAGAGCTTTATTTTCTTTTTCTTTGCGAGATCGATATGAAATAATTTCACGCGCTTGTCTTTCTTCGTTAACTTCAACAAATTTATCGCCAGCATTTGGGGCGTGATCTAAACCTAAAATTTCAACCGGAACCGATGGGGTAATGCTCGTAATATTTTTACCAGTATCGTCAGTCATTTTACGAATTTTACCATATGAAGTTCCAGCGACGATTAAATCGGAAATATCAAGAGTACCTTTTTGGACAAGAACAGTAGCAATTACGCCTTTATTGGCATCAATGCGCGATTCAATTACAACACCAACTGATTTACCGCGATAAGGAGCTTTCAAATCAAGCATTTCGGCTTGCAGTAAAATTGCTTCTTCAAGTTTATCGAGATTTATTTTTGCTTTAGCGGAAACATTTACAAACATCACATCACCACCTAATTCCTCAGCAACAATTTGCTGATTAAGCAATTCATTTTTAACAATTTCTGGATTACTTCCTGGTTTGTCAATTTTATTAACAGCAACAATAATTGGAACGTTGGCAGCTTTGGCGTGATTGATTGCTTCAATGGTTTGTTCTTTAACGCCATCATCGGCTGCAACCACAAGAACAACGATGTCAGTAATATTTGCACCGCGTGAACGCATTTCAGTAAAAGCTTCGTGACCAGGAGTATCTAAGAAAGTGATGAATTTGCCATTTTTAGTTTGAATGCGCGAAGCGCCGATATGCTGAGTAATTCCGCCATGCTCTTTATCAACGACATTCGTTAAACGAAGTGCGTCAAGCAATGAAGTTTTACCGTGATCAACGTGACCCATAATCGTCACAACCGGTGCGCGAGGTTTTATGTCATCATGATCGTAACTTTCTTCTAAAATATTTTCGATATCATTATTGGAAACTCTTTTGGCAGTATGACCAAATTCACCAATAATAATTTCTGCAGTATCTGCATCAATCGCTTGATTGCTGGTAACAACCATGCCCATTGAAAATAATTTTTTAACAACATCGCCAGCCTTTTCTGACATCCGATCAGAAAGTTCGGAAACGGTAATTAATTCGGGTAAAATAACTTCACGAGAAATTTTTTTGTAATCTTTTTGAGCGTTATTTTCAATTCCATATTTATTTTTATAACGCGGTTTTCTTCTGCGTGTTGAGGTTGAATCAAAGCCATCTTCATTATCAGAATCGATAATGTAAGTTAAGCGACGAGTGTTGAATTTATCGTCTTTGAGAGTTTGGCGATTTTTGGAATTGGCATCTTCTTCGGTAAAGCTTCGTGGAGAATGGATGGTTTTTTTATTTTTTTTACGATCTTTTTCAATTTGTTCTTTTTGAATTTTTTCTTTAGCAAGTTTTTCAGTTTCAATTTTTTTGCGTTCTTGAACAAATTTCTCTCTTTGTTCTTTTTGCTGATTGGACAGTGCTACGCTTTGCTTAATCTTGTTGCGAACATCAAAATTATCAGGATTATAGGTTGAAATTTTTGGAGCAAAATTTGTAGATTTTTGTTCGTGATTATCATGAATTGATGATTCGACTGACTTTGGTTTTTCATCAATAGTTTTCGAAAAATTAGAATGATCATGTGAATTTAATTCCTCTTTGATAGATAAATTTTTTGACGAAATTTCATTTGTTTTAACTGTGTTTTCTTTTCTGTGATCTTTAGTTGATTCCATGTTGGAATCCCTGATTTTATTGAAAACATCATGAGTTTTATGATTATCAAATTGATTATTTTTTGATGATGAAATAGCTTTAAATCTTGCTTCTAATTCATTTTTATTAAGACCAGTTGAGTTATAATCGTTATTGTTATGTTCTTTTTTTCTTCCTTTTATCGTAACATGAACAGCAGAGCTATTTTGTTTTTTTTCTTTATCATGATTTTTTTTACCAAGATCTGAGGAGCTAGCCGATGAAGGAAGTTTTAGTGTTAATTTTGAGCGAGTGTTACTTGTGTTATTGTCAGTCATTGGTTAAAATAAATTTATGCATTAAGATTTAAAATTATCATTCTAGCTAAAGAATTTTTGCTAAAAATTTAGCAAAATAATTAAATCTCTTTAAAGCCTTAGCTAGTTTTTTGTAAATATTCTTCGGCTCGACGCTTAATTTCTTTAGCAATTTCTTCATCAAAACCTTCGATTGAAGTAATCTCTGAAACTTCTGCTTGAGCAAGTGACTCTATAGTTAAAAAGCCTTCAGAAGCAAGTAAGTTAGCGATCATATCTTCAACATCAAGAGTTTCAATGAATAATTTTGAAGCCTGATTAAATTCAGTTGATCGACGAGCAGATTCTTGATCTTCAGTCATAACGTCAATTTTATGATTAACTAATTTTGAAGCAAGTTTAACATTTTGTCCACCACGTCCAATCGCAAGACTTAGTTGATCCTCAGGAACAACTACTTCAATTAATTTATTTTCTTCATCAACAACAACTTTGCTAATTTTAGCAGGAGTCAATGAGCTAATTACAAGCTCAGCAATATTTGGTGAATATTTAATAATATCAATTTTTTCACCGCGTAATTCAGAACTTACTGATTGAACTCTGCTACCTCTGATGCCAATGAATGAGCCGATAATATCGATATCATCGCGACGCGAATAAATGGCAATTTTTGCACGTGAACCAGGATCACGCGCAACAGCTTTAACCTCAATATTTCCTTCATATAATTCAGGAACTTCTTGCTCGAATAATTTAACTAAAAATTGTGGATGAGTTCGTGACAAGAAAATTTGCGCTCCGAAGGATTCCTGACGAACATCCTCGATGTAGCAACGCATGCGATCGCCAACGCGAAATGTCTCGCGATTAATTAAACCACTTTCGTGAATAACTGCTTCATAACCATCAACTTCCATAACGATATTTTTGAGACCAACTTTTTTCACGGAAGCGCTAACTATATCGCCAATGCGATCTTTAAAGAGATTAAATTCTTTATTTTTTTCAGCTTCTTTAACTTTACGAATTATTTCGTTACGAGCAACTTGCGCAACGACGCGATTTAAGTCAATTGGCGGAAGTTCTTGAACGATGATATCGCCAATTTCAACTTCGCTATTTTCTTTTTTAGCATGCTTTAAATCTATATGAGTTCTGATGTCAAAATCTTCAGTGTCATTAGCAACAACTTGTAGTTTATTGAAGAGTTTAATTTGCCCAGATTTGCGATCGATTTTGCAATCAATATCTAAGTGATGACCATATTTTTTCTTAGCGGCAAGTTTAATACCTTCTTCCATTGCCTCAATTACTTCTTGAGGTTCGATACCTTTTTCGTGTGCAATATTTTCAGCTACCAGAAGTATTTCTTTGTTACCCATGATTGTTAAGTTGCTAGCCATAAATTTTGTTAGTTTATTATAATTTATTAAAATTGCTGAAAGTTAATATTTTAAGTTAAAATTAAATAGTAAGTAATTAAAGTTAACTTTATCTTTAGATTTTGAATTTGATTTATTAATTAATATTAAAATTGGATATAGTTTTAAGATAAGAATCAACTAAAATTCAGCATTAAATCAGCATTTAAGGAAATAATAAATCTAAAAAAAAATAAATCAACATTTTAAATTAATTTATTTAGGGATAATGATATTACTCTTTTTATTTCGTTATTAAATCTCAGTGAACTTGTGTTTATTAGTCCAGTTAATAATTTAACTAAAATTTTGTTGAGCTTGAAGTTGTTTTTGAAGTTTTTTAATTTTGTGCTGATCGTGAATTCTATTGAAAAAATTTCGAATGAATTTTTGAGAGAAAATTAAAAAAGTAGTAATCACCCCAAGGGAAAAGCAACTTATCATCAAGGTAAAAATTCGCATTTGCGCGCTAAAATTAAAAAATGTAAAATCAATATCAATAATTTGGCGATTATTAACCATGAAAATAACCAGCAAAATCAACAATGTAAGGGCAATTAAATTGCGAATAATTTTAAAAAGCTTTTTTAATAAATTCATAATTATATTTTATTTGATGTTAATAGTTTTTCAATATCATGAGTATCTTTTACTGAAACTCCATACCACATGTTAAAACCTACTAAAGCTTGTCTAATTAACATGCCAATCCCTGTAACTATAGGATTACCACGTTTTATTGCTTCGTATAATAAATCAGTTATTAATGGTTTATAAACTATGTCATAGACTATAGCTTTAATTTTTAAATTATTTAAGTTAAGAAGTAAAGGCGATTGATCAATCATCCCTAGGGATGATGAATTGATTAAAATATCGCAATTAACAAGCGCTGTTTCGAAATCAGTAATTGGTAAATAAAATAAATTACATTTGAATTCTTGCGCGAGTTCATTGAAATCATTAATTAAATTTTGAGCACGATTAATATCGCGATTGGTTATATAAATATTTTTTACGCCATTTGTAATAAGTCCATAAACTACAGCTCGACAAGCTCCTCCAGCTCCAATTACAAAAGCATTTTTTTGTTCAAAAACAAAGTTGTTATATTTATCAAAAATATTTTCAACAAAACCTTGCGCATCGGAATTAAAGCCGTGTAATTTTTTATTTTCATCAATAACAACAGTGTTGACTGCCTTGATTATTTTTGCTTCATTGCTAACAAAATCACATTTATGAAAAATTTTTTCTTTAAAAGGGATGGTAACATTAAAACCTCGAAAACCTTGATTTGTAAGGTTATTTATTGCTAAGTCGAAATTTTGCGGTTCAATTTCAATTGCCTGATAAGTACCGTTTATTTTAAATTTTTCTATGAAAAAATTATGAATTTTTGGAGAAAGTGAATTATTGACCGGAAAGCCGATTACTCCAGCTTTGGTAAGATTATGCGCTTGAGTATTTATTTGATTTAACATCGCTAATTAAGACTTCCTCCTGAACTAGCTGTGCCATCTTTTTTATCTTCATTTTTTTCTTCACTTCTTTCTGTTCTAGACATGTTAGGCATATTTGGTTCTTGCTTAGGAATGGGAATTTTTTTGGAAATTCGCGACATAAAAAAACGCTCTTTAAAGTAAATTATTTTTTTACATTTAACAGGAGGTTGCGATTCGATTAAGATAATTTGATCTTCGCGAGGAAGTTGAATAACTTCTTGGGGTAGTAACAGAGCGCGTTGCACGTTCGAGACGTGTAACGAACGAGCACCTGGATTTAAATCAAGATATTTTGGCTTATTGTAGGAAACTTGCACTGCAGTTTTATTACCAATTAACTGTGAAATTAAATTGGCAGTTTGCATGTTATTGGCAGCAAAAGTTATACGATAAGTAGCGTTAGAAAGAAAGGAGTTCATGCCATTTTCTTCATAAATTCCTTTAAGCTGTTCGGTGTCTTGAATGATTAAAAATAATCTAACGCGATAACCGCGAAAATAAGCAATACCAGCCAAAAATTGCTCCATCTTACCAAGAGTTGGAAACTCATCCATCATCATTAGCACTCCAAATTTCTCATGCTTTTGAGGCATTTTGGCGGTAAAAAAAGCGGCAGCTTGTTGATAAAACATATTCATCAAAGGTTTCAAACGTGAAATGTTATCGGGAGTTAAACCAACATAAACAGTGTGAGGAGAAATTTTAAATTCATGTAAATTGAAATCGCTGGTCGCGGTGGTTGTGTCAATCAAAGGATTCGCCCATAATTCAAGCGAGGAGTTGGCAGTTGAAGTTACCGATCCACGTTCCTTATCAGGTTTTTGTAGGTAAGAAGCAATGTTCATGTAAGAAACTGGGTGAATAATTTTACCCATCGTATCCAAAACAACGGCAAGATTATAAACTACATCATCGCTTCTTAAAGTGCGAACAACTTCACCAAGAGTTGCAGGTTTATTAGGATCGGCAACTAGATAAAGCATTATTCCTGTAAGCAAAGCCCGTGCTTCGTTTGACCAAAATTCTTGTTTAGGCAAAAGGAAATTACAAATTTTTTGAACATCATCAACCATTTGTCCGGGTTTTTTGCTAATCCAATCCATGGGGTTGTAGCAGTGACTAATTCCGTCAGGATCGGCTGGATTCCACAAAAAAACTTTTTGTTTTAATTGCGATCTTCTCCAGCCCGAACTTAATTCGTAGTTTTCAAGTTTGATATCATGGACAATTACTGAGTCACGCCAAAAAAGTAAATTAGGAACTACAAAACCTACACCTTTTCCGGATCCTGTAGGAGCAAACAACAGGATATGTTGATAACCATCGGCAATTAGCATTTTCTTTTGATAAACACCGAGCAGTAATCCAGTTTTTGATCTTAACCCCATCTTTTTAATTTCACGAGGAGTAGCCCAATGTGCATCACCGTGAATTGATTCGGGTTTTTTAAATGGACGCCAATCCATTAATGGTGCACGAAATACCCAAGAAATTGAAATTAATAGCAAGTAAGGAAGACTTGAGGCAACCCATAATTTTGGAACAAAGCCATTATAACTTTGCGTTGAAAGTTTTTCAAAATTAAGTAAATAAAATTTCCAATAAGCTAACATCGTTTTGTAGAGATAGATAAATTGCTTATCGAGAGGGAGTTTGCTAAAAGCTTTGATCAATTCCCAATTGCCGTTAATGCTAACAACAACAAGGGTTCCAGTGATGTAAAAACATAAAAGAAGTACAATGGAAATCATTCCTGAAATTATAAAAAAATTTCTGGTATTCCTGATAAATGGATTTTCTTCTTCGCTACTCATTTAAATATTTTAATTTGTTTGAGGTTTAACTTTTTAAGTAAGTTTTTAATGTAGTTAATTTAAATTTTCTAATGTTTTTTTTTATTTTCTTGAAATTAACTTATGATAAAAAATTTAGTAGGTGGTAAGTAAAATTTAATATAAATTTCTAAAATTGTACTTAAAAAAATTACAATAAATTTTTTAATTTATGTGGATAAAGAATTTCGTAAATTTTTAGCAACCAAAATTGCTTCATCGCTAATAACTTCACCCGATAACATCCTGGCGATTTCTTGTTCGCTTTGTTCAATTGATAATTTTTCGATAACAGTATTAACTTTTTTACTTGCAGAGTTTTGAGAAATTTGTTTGCTTATTTTGTAATGAGTATCAGCTTTAGAAGCAATTTGCGCTTGATGAGTAACTACTAAAATTTGAAAATTATTAGCGAGAGTTTTTAATCTTTTACCAACCGCTTCAGCAGTACTTCCGCTAATGCCAGTATCAATTTCATCGAAGATCATTGTTGGTGTTGATTTTACATCGATTAAAGCTACTTTCAAAGCAAGCATAAATCGCGATAATTCTCCTCCCGAAGCAATTTTGGTAATATCATCAAAAGCATTATTATTGGTTGATGCAACAAATTTTATACGATCTAAACCATTGATAGAGTAGGTTAGATTGTTATCGGTACTTTCAGTTTCAGTATTATTTTTATCGATTTCTGCGCTATTTTTCTCGTTATTTTTCTCGTTTAAATTTATAAAATCTACGCGAAATTTTGTATCATTCATTTTTAGAAATTGCAATTCATCTTCAACTTTTTTGGCGAGAATTTTTGCAGTATTTTGGCGTTTTTTAGAAAGTTCCTGAGCGGTTTTTTGGTAACTAAGAAAGGCTTCTTTTCTTTGGAGCTCTAGATTCGCAAAAGTTTGTTTTGAATTATCAATTAGTTTTAGTTTTGCTTTAGATTCGTCAATAATTGAGAATAATTCTTCGCTTTTAACATTAAATTTACGTGCCAAATTACGAATTAAAAATAATCTTTCTTCAATTTCTTCGCGATTAAAATCGTGATTATTAATTTTTTTAATTAGGCTATTTAAATTAGAAACTGAAGAGTCAGTGAAGTTAATTTGCTTATCAAAATCATCGGCAAATTTTTCAAAAAAATCTTTGTAATCTTTTAAATAATTATCAATTAAATTATGATTTCGTGAAAAAACTTTCTGAGCGGAAAGTTGATAATTTAGAGCTTCGCCTAAATTATTTTTAAAATCACTTAAAAAATTTACAATTTTTTCTTGCGCGTTAAATTGGTCTTTCGCTTCGATAAGATTTTTCTCTTCATTGACTTTAACATCAGCATTTTCAAGCTCTTCAACGACATGAGTTAGGTAATCATATTCACGAATAGCTTGTTGTTTTTGGCGATTAATTTCCTCAATTTTTTCATCGATTATCTTTAACTCTTGATATTTTTGCTTAAGTTTCAACAATAGTTGTGAATTAATAGAGAAATCATCAAGTATTGTTAAATGTGATTTGGAGTTAAGTAAATTATGTTGATCATGTTGACCATGAATTTCAACTAGAGTTTCACCGATTTTAGCAAGCAAATTAACGCCAACTGACATGTCATTAACGAAAACTTTACTCGTTGAATTATCGCCAATGATCCTTCGAATTCTTAATGTTTGTGAATTATCGTGATCAATTAAAGAATTTTCATCGAGAATTTTATTACAAAAATCATTATCTTTAATATAAAATTCAGCACTTACTTCGGCTTTATTATTATCACTTCCAATCAAGCGAGAAGTTGAACGAAGACCAATTGCCAAACCAAGAGCATCCAGCAAAATTGATTTTCCAGATCCAGTTTCGCCAGTAAGTACGCAAAGCCCAGCACCAAAGCTAATTTCAGCTTTGTTGATAATGACAATATTGTTGATCGTTAATGAATTTAACACGCTACTTGCAAGTAATAATTTTGAATTTAGTTTTTATAAAATAAAACTTTAAATTTATGATGCAACCTAATGAAAATTTTTATAAAGAATTTTGACGAAAACTATAATTGCGACCTTGATAATCAACTTAAAAGCGATAGTTTTTTTATCGCCAATCTAGAATTATCAACATTATTGCTCAATAATGATGCGAATTACCCATGGCTAATTTTAGTACCAAGAATTAAATTTGCTTATGATTTAATTGATCTTGAGCTTAATAATCAGCATATTTTGCTCAATGAAATTAATTTATGCACAAAATTTTTGAAAGAAAATTTTGTTGTTGATAAACTCAATATCGCTAGCCTTGGCAATGTTGTTCGTCAATTGCATGTTCATATTATTGCTCGTCAAAAAAATGATTTAACTTTTCCAAAACCGGTATGGGGCAATGCTTTAGTAAAGCAATATCAAATAAATCAAGCGCAAGATTTAATAAATAAAATTCAACAATTCTTAATTACAAATACTAAAAGTTAATCATGATAGATAATGATAATTTAATATTAAAAAAAATTTTATATCGCGCGAAATATCGCGGTTGCAAGGAAACCGATTTTTTGCTTGGAAATTTTTTTGCTGAAAAAAAAGATCAAATTATCAATTACGGTTATGAATTATGCCAAGATTTTCTAAGTGAAGATGACATGTTGATTTATGATTGGATTTTGGGAAAAATTGATGGACCAGATAAATATCAAAACTTGCTTACCGATATCAAAAAATTTAATAAGATTTTTTAATTATTTTGCCAATTAACTTGGCATTAGATCATTTCAATTTAAAAATTTTATTACTTCTATTGTCTTTTGATTACTCTACAACGATGCAGTCAGCTCGGCTTTTCTGAGTTTGTGAAATATATTTTTGACAAAAATTTTCAGCTTCAATTTGATTAAAAAAATCACCAATTTGTAAGCGATAAAAAATTCCTCTTTTACCTAAATCAACTTTTTGAATAATGCTTCGCAAATTAACAAAAAGATCAGGATTAATTCTAAGTAATTTTTTCCATTGATCTTCCGCAATCTCGCGCGAGGACATCGCGGCGATTTGAACGCGGACAATTTTTTTGCGTTCAATATTTTTTGGTGATTTAGAATTAGCTAAATTGCTCGCAATATTTTCATTGTTATTTTCAAGATTAGAGTTTTTTAGTGCTAGTTGATTAGTATTTTCAATTGAAGCA
>CAILUF010000057.1 GCA_903837365.1 uncultured Alphaproteobacteria bacterium
GATTAAGGAAGCCTAAACTTTCGGTTTTTCACTGACTTTGCAAGTACAAAACCATCTTTAAATTAAGCCCAATACCCGCCATTTTTGAAACTGCTGTTGTGCGATGGTTTTTTAAAATTTATATATTATTTTTAAGTCAAGATTAAAATTAAAACTATTGTTTATACCATTATCACGTAAAAAACCATTACTTACAGGAACTAAAATAACATCAGACTCTTCAAAATTTTCATCCTCAATTTTATTAATTATGTTTGAATATTTAACATTTCGTTGTCGAAAACCAATTCCTGTTTTTTGCATTATTGCTAATTTTTTTGTAAGATTATAAATTAGACTGTAATTTATGTTAACACCGTATTTAACTCTTTGATAATCTGCTAAATCATATCTGTAATATGTTTTGTTTTCTAAATTATAATACCAACTATTTTTGAAATTATCTAAATGATTTAAATATTGTAGTTCTAAAGATAATAAATGTTTTAGATTTGATTTTGGTCTTAAGTCATAATAGATTTCAGGTTTTATTTCGAATATTTTGTAATCCTTTTTTATCCATCCACCTTCTTCTGCAAAATTCACAGATAAATTTTGATTTCCATACCCAATTTCAACACCAAGCCAATATCTTTTTTCAATTTTTCTAATGTATCCTAAATTCCATCTTGGTGCATAATTCACGATTGGTGAAAATGTACTAAAAGTAATTATAGAATTATATTCTCTTTCAATTTTTTCTTGAGCCAAGGAATGACTTCCGAATAATATTAATAAAGCTGTAAGTAAAAAATTTGATTTCATTTTATTTTTTTTTAGGAAAAATGTCTCACAACGTTCCGGCGCATGGCGAGGTTGTTAACTTCGAAACTGATTATTTTCTTTTAAAGATAAAAATTTTTGCGGGATGCAAACGTAAACTAACCACAAAACTCGCAATTGCGCCAAACGAGTGTTGGCAGTATTTTTATTAATTTAATAGTTCTTTCGGAATAAATTTTTCAAGTAATATTTTCATTTTTGGATTGTCAACTGTTACAAATTTCCAATCTAAAAGTTCATTGTCGCTACTCGCAATAATTATTTTTTCAGCATTGATTTTGTAAAATCCACTTTCTTTGTTAAATTCCACATTTCCAACTCCAAACTTCGATTCAAAATTTTTAGTCATTTGTGCAATTTTCTCTTCAGTATTTTCAATATCAGTAAATTTCATTTCAATTGGAGATTTTATATAGAATTTTACATAATTAACATTTTCAATTTTCTTTAGCTCTTCAAATTTCAAGAATGTTGCGATTCCAGTTTTATATTCGATGCTCGGCATTTTATAAACAGCTTCCATTAAATTTTTCATTTGCTCTCTCGGAACTATTTCAAACAATTTAGGATTTGAATAATTTAATGCGTCTTCTATTTTTCTTTCGGCGATAAGATTAAAATAATCATTAAAATCTTTCATAATTTCATTATTTACGTTTGCTTCTTGTCCAAATGAAATTAAAGTTTGAAGAAAAGCTAAAATTGTAATAAGTTGTTTCATTTCTATTTTCTGTTTTTATTTTAAGGTTTTTGTTCGGCGGCAAAATTACTGCTAACGTTCCGGTGCTTCTCGTCAGTTGCGAACTTCGGTACCGATTATTTTCTATCAAAGATAAAATTTCTTGCGAAACACAAACGTGAACTTACCTCAAAATTTGCAATCTTGCCAAACGGCTGTTAGCAGATAGCCATAATTTTAGTTTTGTAGTCTCCATTCATTATTCTGTATATCGTCAAACCCAATAACTCCCTTGTTTTGTTCAAAATATATGTTCTTTAAACTTGGTAATTGCCAATTTGGATTTGGAGATGGATTTGGAATTATTTCGATTTTTCTAACTTTATTATACGCAGTTCCATTTATCGTTATACTCAATAACGCTTCAGAATAATCTAAAAAAGCACTTTGAATTCCTGTTTCAAAAGGAACTAATCCAATATTTGTAATAAATTTAGAATCTTGAGAAATTAAAGTTGGGTTTGTTTGATATACTTTCGGCCATCTTTTTAAACTTAAATAAAACGAACTATTACAACAAAAATCGCCTTCAGCAAATAAAGTTGATTGCATTTCAATTCTCTGCTCATCGTAATAGAAATATTTTGTTGAACCATTAACAAAATTACCACTACTTTCAAGTTGCTTTTCTGTTTTGTTTATTAAAACTTTGAATTTCAATTCAGAATTATTTTGGTTTTTATATATCAAAACTTTTCCAACTTCTGTAGAGTTAATAAAATTATCACTATCTGTTTGCTGGAATTTGAAATATTGAAGATTATCGCTAATTTCTTCTTTCTCATTTGAGCAACCTAAATTAGCAATGATTGCAAGCAGTATAATTAATTTTTTCATTGTAATTTTTTTTAGCGTTATTTTTTTCAATGGTTTCTGCTAACGTTCCGCCGCTTCTCGTAGTTGCGAAGTTCGGTACCGATTATTTTCTATCAAAATAAAATTTGTGTAGCTCAACAGTCTTGAACTCTGTTGTAAATGTCAATGTTTTCAGTGCTTTCCAATTTTGAATTTACATAGGGTAACCTATAGGGTAACAGTTTATATCAGTCAAATTTTACTCTTTAATTTGTAAAAAAATAAATAAATAGTTTTGTTAAATTTATTTGTCAAAACACTTATTATTTTTATAAAAGTCGCTACAATTTATACATATAAAAATACGAAATTGGATTTTCATCGAGGCCGTTAGTTACTTTATTTTTTACTCCATTTTCATTAAATATAATTTTCCATGGATTGTTTTTATTTAGTAAAAACTGGTTAACTCCAATTTTTTTAGTATCAGCATTAATGTAATATGACGATGAGCCAATTTTAAAAATTATTAACTTTTGGTTTCTGTTCATAGTTGTTAAATCACCAATAGTATCTTTTGTAGTTATTTTAGACCACCATTTTAAGATATCATATAAGTCATCTTTTTTTAAATCAATTTCACTTGACATTTTCTTAA
>CAILUF010000058.1 GCA_903837365.1 uncultured Alphaproteobacteria bacterium
AGAATTTATAATAAGTTAAAATTAAATAATTCGTTACTCGACTATCATGATTTAATTATAAAAACTGCTTCCTTACTAGATAATCCTGACTATAAAGACTGGATAAAACTAAAAATGGATGGAAGTTTTGATCATATTTTAATCGATGAATCGCAAGATACTAACATTCAGCAATGGCAAATTATAATCGCATTATGTGAGGATTTTTTTTCGGGATATAGTAAATCAACTTTGATTAGAAGTATCTTTATCGTTGGTGACGAAAAGCAATCTATCTACTCATTTCAAGGATCGCAACCGGATATAAGTAGCAGAATTTACAATTATTTTTCTAATAAATTGGGCGATAAATTAAAAAAAATTGAATTAAATAATTCGTTTCGCTCTACAAAAAATATTCTTGATTTTGTTGATAAAATTTTTTGTCAAGAGCAATATGGTAAAGCAATTTGCAAAATTGGTGAATATAAAAACCATTACCCAATCCGCTTAGGACAAAGCCATATTGAATTTTGGGAGAATATAAACCATAAAAATATTAGCGCAGAAAATTTACAAAAATTAAAAAATAATTTTTATAATCATAAAAATTTTTCAGAAGATAATTTTAATTTAGACAATCAAGATGAGTCTCAAAATCAAGAATATGAATTTCAAGATGCCTTTATTTTGGCAGAAATTATTGCTAAAAAAATTAATCATTGGGTTAAAAATAAGAAATTAATTTCAAGTAAAAATACTTCGGTTAATTTTGGCGATATCATGATTTTGCTACGCAAACGCGTTACTATATTTCCGCCACTACTTTCCCAAGCGCTGAACCGCTATAATATCCCGTTTTCATCTACTCAAAATATTAATTTTAAAGATAGTTTAATTATCCAGGATTTACTGAGCGTTGCTAAATTTGTCTGCTTAAAAGAAGATGATTTAAATCTCATCCATCTTCTTAAATCGCCTTTTTTTAATTTTAATGAAGAGCAAATTTTTTCAATTTGTCAAATAAAAAATCAGCAAAATATTTCAGTATTTGAAGCATTAAAAAATAATAATATTTTCGAATATCTTGAAGCAATTATTGATTTTTCAAAAAAATTAACTGTTTATGAATTTTACTATTTTTTAATTAATCAGAAAAATTTTCGTACAAATTTTGCAAGTCGATTTGGCATTAGCTCTTTGGAAATACTCGATAAATTCCTTTTAAAACTTACAGATTTTTCTAAAAATACCACTCTAGACTTGCAATTATTTTTGGAGTTAGTTGAAAAAATTGATCCGCAAATTAAATTAGATTCATTCATTGAGAATGCTGTAAAAATCACCACAATCCATTCTGCCAAAGGCTTAGAATCGCCAATTATTATTATTCCAGACTGCAATATCAATCCCTTTGGTAAGGATAAAAATATTTTATGGAGCGATGAAGATGAAATTTCTTTTCCAATTTGGTGTATGAATCTCAAAAATAATTTCCATGATTTACTTCATAAAATTAAGGATCATGAAAAATTATTAAGTTATGAAGAAAATTTACGCTTACTTTATGTCGCTCTTACTCGCGCTAAGGATGAAATTTATCTAGCTAGCTATGGAAATAGAAATTTTGAGGAATCCTGGTATAAAATATTTTGTGAAATTATAGATGATCAGTTTAAGCAAATTAAAATTGATGAGCTTATCGAATTTCTTAATTCTCAAGATCAACAATTTAATAATCATAAACACGACCAAGATCCTTTGCAATCTCTTGAATCATTATATTTGAAAGATATACGCGATAAAACATTTGATAATATTTTTCCTAAAAATGAAATAAATCAATCTAGTGAAAAAAATCTAGAATTTGGTTCTAATTATAGTAAAATCAAGGGTATATTGATACATAAAATATTAGAAATTATCGGAAATAATTATCACAAATCATTATTAGTTCTTAACCAGTATTGCTTAAAGTTAATTGAAAATACTAGCTTTCTAGATCTTAAAACTAAAAATCAAATTAGCGAAATGATCGCTAATTTCTTAACTTCACAACATTTTAAAGATATTTTTAATGGCGAAGTAAAATGTGAAATTGAAATCAATTTTAAAAATATTTTTGCAAGAATTGATTTATTAGTTTTTAAGGAAAATGAAATTTTAATAATTGATTATAAATCTGATGAAACCATACCGGAGTTGATACCAATTTCTTATCAAGAGCAATTAAAAAAATATTTTTTCATTATCCAAAATCTTTATCCACACAAAAAAATTCGCTGTGCAATTTTATGGATTAAAGATCTTAAGCTACAATTTTACGACTTAGATTAAATTATTTTATTATTTAAATTAGCCCTATTGCAGTACCTTGATTATTAGCTGTAACCGCTTGAGTTACTTGGGTAGATGGTTTATCGATTAATGAATTAATGGAGGCTTTTTTAGCGGAATCAAAATATTTATAAATCCGCTCACTAACAACTTTAATCTCATTTTCATCCATTAAAAGATCAGGATTTTTAACGAGTAGTTTAATCGTATCTTGCGTAATTTTTACACTCGTCTCATTAGCTAAATTATTTATCGGCAGATGCGACAAGCTTTTAGATACTAAAAATAGATCTCTAATTTTTTTTAAGGTTGAATTATCGCTAAGTTTATTCATGACATCGTTTACAACCTCAAGAGTACGATCGGATGTTTCTGTGTTTGTGGGAACATCAATTGCTCCATCTTGATTTTTTTTAAAATCACTGATTAAATCATCTTTAATTTCTTTAAAAAATTTTCTTTGTTCAATTGAATATTGATTATTTCTTGCGATTAATTCTCTAATTGAATTATTTAATTGAGGATCAATATTTTGATCATCATCATAATATGGATCATTGGCATGATTAGGATTATCGTCAACTTCCTTGGAATTAAGTTTTATGATATTTCTATTATGTCGAAGATTATTAATAAATAAATTTGCGCTATCATTATTTAAACCAATTTCAGTAATACCCAGACATTCAATCGTGGTATTTTCGCCAACAGCTTTTGTAATTTCTAGAATCCCTTCTTGACCAATTCCATCGCAGGACTCTAATTCAATATGTTCAATTGTTTTGCTTGAACTCATTAAGCTTACAATCGCTTTCGCAACTGATAAATCAATCACACTAGCTCCAAAATCAAGGCTTTTAATTGACTGATTTTTTTTAACCACATCAATGATATTAACAAAGTTTTGCATAGGTTCATTTTGATTATAACCTAAATTAAGCGATGTTAAATGGGTATTTCTTGCAATTGCCGAGCATAAATCGCTATTAACGTAATCTGCTAATTTATTTTGTAAATCAAGCCCTGTAAAATTTGGATTATTTTCAGAAATTATATTGAGCACATCTCGATCAGGATAATATTCTGGTTCGCCAGCTCTATTTATTAATTGTTTGAACTTGATCATATTTACTAATATTTATTTTTTATAAATGATTTTTATAAATATGAGAAATTGACTATCTTTAAC
>CAILUF010000059.1 GCA_903837365.1 uncultured Alphaproteobacteria bacterium
ATTTTAATCACAAAAAAATTATTGATTTAGGCAGTGGAACAAGCTTAATTGGCAAAGAGTTTTATAAAATTAATCAGTGTCAAAATAATCTTTTTTATGAACTTGATCTTAGTTTAGAAATGCTAAAATCATCGCAAAATAATTCACGAAATTTCCTTAAAATCCAAAGCGATATTGAAAGTTTACCGCTTCAAAAAAATAATTTTGATTTAATTTTATCATCATTTGCTTTTCATTGGCTTAGTGATTATCAAAAAATTTTTAGTGATATTTTTTGCTTACTAAAACCGCAAGGAATTTTGGCTTTTTGTCTACCAGTTTCGGGAAGTTGTGAACAATTAAAAGAATTAAATTTGGCGAATATTAATGATTTTCCAAATATGAATTATTTACATAATTGCTTAGAAAATGCTGGTTTTAAAGCGATATCCACAAATCATAAAAAATATTTGCAAACCTTTGAAAATGCCCTTGAGGCTCTCAATTCATTCAAAAAAATTGGTGCAAATAATCAGTTTAATAACCCAAATTTTTCACCAAAAAAATTTGCAAATCTTAAAAAGTTTTATAAAAAAAACTTGCATAATTCAGCTAAAAAATTTACTTTAGATTGGCAACTATATTTTTGTTTTTTTAGAAAAAATGTTTAAAAATAAATCAAAAGAAAATAACCAAAAATCTCAGGTCAAAGCAATTGTCTTTGCTGAATATACTAAAGCTAAAACTAAATCATTTTTTGATTTTTTAGTTAATAATTTTGATGTTGTAAAAAAAGAATTTGAATTGATAAAAGAGAAATCAAAAAATCTTCTTGAAGCTAATTACCAGTTAGGTTTAAGGCATTTAGAAAAAGGGAATTTGAGTGATGCGATTTTTCGCTTTCGCATCGTAAAAAAATTCTGGCCAAATCACTATGATGCTTATTTGCAACTTGCTAATTGCTATATTTTAACAAAAAAATATTATCGCGCCAAAGCTGTTCTTGATGACTTATTAAAGCTTAATCCAACTTACGATAACAAAGCTCAAGAGTTATTGAATAAAATTCAAGAATTGCAGTCAAATTCAAAAAACTAAATGCGCAAAATTTTTATTTTAACATTTTTGATTTCGATTTTTGTTAATAATGCCCATGCTAAATTTCCCAATAAAAATAATTTTCAATATAATAAAAACGCCATCCAGAATCAAATTGATCAAGATTTAGAATTTGAAAGTTATCAATCAACCACTACCATAAAAATTCACGATCCTTACGAAAAAATTAATCGCCAAATATTTGCTATCAACGATGCTTTTGATCGCTATTTTTTTGAACATGTAGCCAAAACATATCGCAAAACCGTTCCCAATCCTGCAAGAAAAATGATTCGTAATTTTTTAGCAAATATTTCATTGCCAATTTCAGCATTAAATTCATTTGCCCAAGGCAAGGTTGACAATGGCCTAGCAACGTTCTCGACATTTCTAATTAACTCTACAATCGGCTGTGGAGGTTTATTTAATATTGCTCAAAGCAAAGGAATTAGCTACAAATTCGAGGATCTTGGACAAACTTTAGGATTTTACAATATTGATCAAGGAGCGTTTATAATGCTTCCCGTGCTTGGGCCAAGCACGAGCAGAGATTTCACAGGTTGGGTTGTTGATAAAGCAATCAATCCTTTAAGTTTCAACATTGCCGAAATTGGTGGCAAGAGAACCTTGATTGATGATCAATTCTTAATTGCCACTGGATCGCTATACTCAGTTGATACAAGAGAAAGTTTGATTGACATTATCGAAGATATACGTCAAGATTCGTTTGACACTTACGCCACTATTCGTTTTGCTTATTTACAAAAGAGAGCGCAAGAAATCAAAAAATAATTATTTATGAAAAATTTTTTTAAACTTTTAGCAATTGCCATGATTGCTTTATATTCGCTTAATAGCTTCGCAAAAGATGATGCGGAATTGCAAGAAGTAAAAATTTTTGTTGAAGAAATTGGCAATAAAATTATCAATATTGCTGGTGAAAAAAATATTTCTGAAGCAAAAATTCGTGAAAAAATTATTGCCGAAATCGACAGAGTAATTGACTCGGAATGGATTGCAAAATTTGTTTTAGGTAAAAATTATAAAAATTTAACTGATCAACAAAAGCTTGATTTTGTAAGGCTTTATCGTGAATTTATGATTAACACTTACGGACCAAAATTCAAAAATTATAATGGTAAAAAATTTACCGTTAACGAAGTTACCCGCCAAAATAGTTTTTTCATTGCCAAAGCAGAATTTTTACCTAAAGAATCCGATAACGCAATAATGACCGATTTTCGCGTCAAGAAAAAAGATGGTAAATTTTTTGTTTTAGATTTTATTGCCGAAGGAATTAGCTTGATCGAAACACAACGCTCTGAATTTAACGCCACCATTGATCAAAATGGTGTTGAACCTTTCTTAAAAAATCTCGAACAAAAAGTAAAAAATCTTAAAAATAATAAAAAATAAAACCTTATCACACCTTATTATGATCCATTACCGTTTGCTTCTTGATTGCCGATGCGCCAAATCCTATTAATTCTGCTTCTGGTAAATTTCTTTTAAGAGCTTCTTTTTTTTTCACTTTAATCTCCAATTCATCATTAAAAAATTTGACATATTTATTTTCAATTGTCGCTAACTTTTCTTTTGTAAATTCTTCAGAAGGTATCTGATTCAAAGCTAATTGCGATAGTAAATCTTGAAATAATATTTTCAATTCTTCTTTATCAATTTGCTTTTTAAATAAATAAATTTTATTAATTTTTTCAATATATACTCTGTCAGTCATTGGTTTATTTTTTTCTAAACTAACTTTATAATCTTCAAATAAACCTAAAAATTCCTGTGCAATATTTTCAATTTGTTGAAGGTGTTTTTGAACAAAAGATACTGACAAAATTTCAGGATTGCTAATGGGCAACATATCAAAATCATTAACAAATATTTCAGCTAATTTATCTTGAAGGGCTGATAAATCGCCACTTAGAAATTTATCGGCAATTATTTTAAATTTGTTAATTTGCTCTAGCGATGGCTGATATTCCATTTCATCATAAAAATCCTGTTCAATGATATTTGGAAGTTGCAAATCAAGACTAGTGTCAAATTGATTATTATAAATTCTTAAATAATTTAATAAAACTTCTACATCTTCACTAAAGTCAGGATTTTCTATTTTAATTTGATTAACCTTTTCTTGTCCTAAAGCTAAAAAATGATTGTAAAGTAATTGATTTTTAAAATAATTAAATAGTTGCAAAGGTTGTGTTTCGGTCATTAAATTCAAGTCATCAGAGTTTTTTCTTTGACAAAAATTTGCTAAATTAAAAATCAATAAACTGTTGCGATCAACGCAATTTTCTAAGGAATCTCTACAAACAATTTCAACTTGCTCAATAAAATCTTCATCATCTTTTCTTTCGTAAACTTGCGATAAAATTGTTAAAAAATAACGAGCTAAATGTTTTTTTTGCTCTTGATTTGCATGTCTCCAGGATACTGATTGTGATATAAAGCTATTTATTGCTAATATTAAATTTGGCGCAACTTGAATCTGTTCATTGTGATCATGACTCTGAGATCCTTGAGAATCTTGATCCTGCTCATCCCAATCCTGAGATCCTTGAGAATCTTGACTAGAAGAACTATAAAAAAATTCTAACATCGCTCCTAATCTTGCCGTTAAAGCTTGCGATTCTTCGCTTTCTTGAGTTAAGCTTTCTAGGGAAAGGAAACTTTCGTAAGGTTGCGTTTTCTCTTCATTAGAAAAATTAGCAGAATCACAAAGAAAATCAATTAATTCTGCAGGGGATCTTGGACTATCTTGCTGATCATCACTAATAAGTTCTAAATCTGGATTATTATCTACAATTGCAATTTCACTATTAACTAAATCTTGAATTGCTTGAGGCAATGTGGTCAAGTTATTATCGGATAAGTCAAGTGTAGTTAAATTTGTTAAATTTGCTATTTCTTCAGGTAACGAAGTAAGTTGATTTTTTACAATAGAAAATGAATCTAATTTTACTAAATTTCCAATTTCTGGAGGTAATGTGGTAAGTTGATTTTCATCCAAATAAAATGTGTGCAATCTTACTAAATTGCCAATTTCTGGTGGTAATAAGGAAAGTTTATTACCAGATATGTTGAGATATTGTAAGTTTATTAATTTTCCAATTTCAACTGGCAATGATTCTATATTTAATCCCTCAAGATCAAGATCCTGTGATGATTGATGATATGAAGCAAAAATTCTATTTCCCGCCTCGTAAATATTTTCTTGATTTTCGGGATTTGATAATTTTTCATTCTCCTTCCATTGATTAATTTTAGCATTAAATTCAGCAATCTCTTCAGGTGATGGGGGAGTATTTATTTGAATATCAAGCATAAATATTACTAATGAGTTAAAAAAGTTTTTTTAGTTACAAAAAAACAATTTAAACTATTAGTAAATTTTTTTTTAGATCTTGGTTAATTAAGAAGCAGTTTTAACCAATTTTAAAATATCA
>CAILUF010000060.1 GCA_903837365.1 uncultured Alphaproteobacteria bacterium
ATACTTTTCTTGCTGCCTATGAGATTTTTAAGGCACCTATAATCAAAAGCGTTGTTCAATTGCCGTCGGTATTTCTTGCTAATATTTATGGATTTAAAAATTGCAGTAATTGAAAAAGAAGATATTTTTTTAAGCGAAAAAAAAGCCGATGGTAGAGCTTATGCAATCTCTGCGCAATCACTGAAATTTTTTAAAAAAATTAAAATTTATGATGAGCTTGAAAAAGTAGCTGGTAAAATTTGCGATATCAAAATTACTGATGATAAATCGCCTTTTGTTCTTGATTTTATTGGCTCAGAAGTCGATTCGCAAAATAGTGAAACTGGTGGACAACTTGGACAAGTTATTGAAAATCATTTTATTTTTGAAGTTCTAAAAAAACGCTTAAAGGAGCAAAAAAATATTACAATTTTTTGTCCAAATTTTTACAAAGAAATTACTTTTGATGACCATTCAAAATCCGCAGAATTAAATTCCGTGCAAATTAAATTAAACAACCAAGAAATCATCAAAGCTAGACTTTTATTGGTTTGCGATGGAAGATTTTCTGCTTTGCGCAAACATTTTGATATTACTTTTTTACAAAAAAATTATCACCAAACGGCAATTGTTTTTAAAATTTCTCATCAATTTGATCATCAAAATATTGCCCATGAAAAATTTTTACGCTCAGGACCATTTGCGATTTTGCCACTTAAAGAAATGAATCAATCATCAATCGTTTGGATTGCTAAAGATGAACAAGCGCAGGCAATTCTTAGCTTAGACGATGAAAATTTTTTACAGCAAATGCATAAAAAAATGCAAAATTGCCTTGGGCAATGTCAATTAATTTCTGAAAAATTTTCCTACCCTCTAAATCTAGTTGAATCTAACAAGCTTTATCATTCGCAAGCATTGTTAATCGGTGACTCTGGATGTGCAGTTCATCCGATTGCAGGGCAGGGATTCAATTTGGCAATTTCGGGTATTGAAATTCTTTGTGAATTATTGAGTAAAAATTTGCTTTGCGGACTTGATTTTGCAAGTTCTCAAGTCATTGAAGAATATAATAAAAAAGTAAAATTTAATGCCAAAAAAATGTTGATTGCTACTGATGTTTTAAATTCAATTTTTGAAAATGATAGTTTGGCTATTGCGGTAATTCGCGATCTTGGACTTGGCTTGATCAACGGTAGTAAAAAACTTAAAAAGTTTTTTATTAAAAATGCCGGAGGATTTTAATGTCAATTCCAATAAAATTTTGGTTGTTATTTTATAGAGTTTTGTCGATGATTTTATTGCCTTTTATTGCAATTTATCTATTACTGCGAGTGTTGAAAAAAAAGGAGCAATTCAATCGACTTTCAGAAAGATTTGGTTTTGCCAAATGTCCAAAAAATTTTATTAATTCAAAATCACCGATAATTTGGATACACGGTGTCAGTGTTGGCGAGGCAAATTGCGCATTTTTTCTTGCCGAAGAATTGTTAAAATTTTCTCCTCAATTGCGAATTCTTTTAACCACTACAACGCTTACTTCAGCGCGAATTATTGCTCAAAAAATAACTAGTTACGAAGATAAAATTATTCATCAACTCTTACCAATTGATGTTGATATTTGTGTAAAAAATTTTCTCAATTTTTGGCATCCCAAAGCAATTATTTTTGTTGAGTCTGAGATATGGCCAAATATTATTGCAACCGCTAAATCAAAGGCTATTTGTACTTTTTTAGTTAATGCTAGAATTTCCAATAAATCATTAAAAAATTGGCAAAAAATAAAAAAATTAGGTTTTAATATTTTTGATTATTTTTCAACAATATTTGCGCAAAGTAGTGAAGAACAAATAAAGCTTCAGCAAATATGTTCAAAACAAGTTATGTTTCACGGCAATCTAAAAGCGCAAACTAAAACTTTAAGTGTTGATGAAGAAGAGTTGCGCAATTTAAAAAAGCAAATCAATAATCGTTTAGTCTGGCTCTGCGCATCAACTCACAAAGGTGAAGAAGAAATGATATTAAAAATTCACGAAAGATTGCGTGAAAAGTTTAGCAATTTGTTAACAATAATTGTTTTAAGACATCCCTCGCGATTACCGGAAGTTATTGCTTTAAATAATAATAAAAAAATTGCAATACGTAGTCAAAAACAAATTATCGATGATTCTACGCAGATATACATCGTCGATACTTTAAATGAACTGGGAATTTTTTATAGCTTAGCTGATTTTGCTTTTATCGGAGGATCTTTATTGCCAATCGGAGGACATAATCCTTTTGAGGCAATAAAGCTAAATTGCGCAGTTATCTCTGGAAACGGTGTTGCTAATTTTGCAGAAATTTATCATGAATTATCACAAAATGAAGGAGTTATTATGGTAAAAAATTCCGATGAACTTCATGATGTCGTTAAAGATTTTCTTGAAGGCAAAAAGTCAGTTGGAGACTACGCCAACAAGGCTTTACAAATATTAGAAAAAAATAATTCTTGCGTTAATGATATTATAAAAAATATCGATCAAATTCTTTTGCTTAATGTTTAAAATTTATTTAAAAATCTAAAGTTTTTTAAAACTAATTAATTATTAACTTGATTATAAGTTTTACAGAATTACTATTAAGTGCCGATCTAACTAGATTGGAAGATTTTTTAATTTTTGGTGTGAGATTTAGTTTTTTTGAAATATTATTTTACTAAAGTTTTAGATTAAAAAATCGGTATTAGGTGATTGCTATCCAAGTTTCCAACCACTTTTTTTTAAGCTGTTTTTCGTTTTTTGCAATTTTCAAAAATTGCCAAGATAAGCTTAGCAAAGTTTAACATTTCTAGTTGTTTTATAATTTTTTTATACATAATTAATCAAGATGAGTAGTTTTAAAGAATTAGCATTAAATATTAACATATTAAATGCTTTGGAGCAAAAAGGCTATTGCGAGCCTACTCCTATCCAAGCGCAAGCAATACCGCAAATTTTACTTGGTAAAGATTTTTTGGGAATCGCCCAGACTGGTACCGGAAAAACCGCTGCCTTTTCTCTACCAATTTTACATTTACTTAGCGAACACAAAAACAATGGCAATAAAAATCCACGAGCATTAATCTTGACCCCAACTCGCGAGTTGGCTAGTCAAATTGTTGATAATGTGGAATTTTATGGTAAGGAATTGCATTTACGTTACGCGGTAATTTTTGGTGGAGTGAGCGATAATGAGCAAATTAAAATAATTTCTAAAGGCGTTGACATTATCGTGGCAACCCCTGGCAGATTAATTGATTTGATGCAACAACGCGCAATTAATCTACAAGATATTAAAATTTTTGTGCTCGATGAAGCTGATCGAATGCTTGATATGGGCTTTATTGTAGATGTAAAACGCATTGTTAAACAATTGCCAAAACAAAGACAAAATTTATTTTTCTCGGCAACGATGCCTCAAGTAATTAACAAACTTTCCCACGAAATTTTGCATGAGCCTGTAATTGCCGAAATCACTCCGCAAGCAACTACGGTTGATCGTATTGCTCAAAATGTTTTTTTAGTTGAAAATTCAAACAAAAGAATGCTTCTAAAAGAAATTTTACAAGAGAATGACTTGAAAACAGTTTTGGTTTTTTGTAAAACTAAAAGAGGAGCGAATCAGCTTGCTAGTTTTTTAGCTAGTAATCGAATTAATGCTTCCTTGATTCATGGCAATAAATCACAAAGTGCCCGTGAAAAAGCTTTACAAGATTTTCGCGATGGTAAAGTGAAAGTATTGATTGCTACCGATATTGCGTCGCGAGGCATTGATATCGTTGGTATCAGTCATGTCATAAATTATGACATGCCACTTGATCCTGAAAGCTATGTTCATCGTATTGGTCGAACAGCTAGAGCTGGACGTGAAGGTATCGCAATTTCATTTTGTGATACTTTAGAATTGAAATTCTTGAGAGAAGTTGAAAGAACAATTGGAAAAAAAATTACCATTGACGATTCGCGGATGTTCAAGGAATCTAGCTCTATTTCTCGAAAAATTGGTGAGAGAAAAAATAACAATAAACAACATGAAATAATGACAAGTAACACAAATAATCAATCACAAAATAACGGATCTTTTGTTGGAAGAAAAATATCTTCAGCAAAAAATAATTATAATCAAATCTTACCAAATCAAGGACAAATTCTTAAACCAAATCCTCGTTTAGCCGATGATATTTTAGAAAATAAAGACATAGCGCAAGACGATTCTAAGTCTTTAAATTCACAAAATAAAATAGAACCAAAAGCTAATTTAGATAAAAATAATTTAGATTTGGTTAACTCATCTAAGGTTGAGGATATTGCTGAGAGACCTGATAATCGTCATCGTCATCGCCATAAAACGGATGATAATCGCTCACAATCTAGAAATAGAGAGGTTGGTGGATCTGCTGATGGTGAAGAAGGTGTATATCGTCAAAGATCTCATCCTCATAATCGTGATCGTAGACCAAATCATCATTCGCAAAAGCGTAACGAGGCATCTTTGGTTGGAAGCGTATTGAAAAAAATAAAAAGTTTATTTAAGCCTAAAAAAGATGGCGAAGAAAATGTTGTTAAAACTGATGCACGAAGTGAAGAAAGAAATTTTTCTGGCAGAAGAAATCAACAGGATCGCGGACGTAACAATAATCAGCGTAACTCAAAACGTCAATCTTCTCGCCCTAGAAATCGTCAGCAAAGGGATCGCTAGATTTTTTAATTGCCTTAATTGGTAAAATCAAATATCGATATTTGGCAATAAATTTAATCCAATAAAACTTAATAAATTTTATTGGATTTTTTATTTAACGATTTTATTTAACGATAATTTTACCCTGTGCAGTTTTTTGATGAAAATCGCCGTAGAACTTGTATTCTCCAGCCTTCAAAGCCTGGACATTGATGATGACTTTTTTATTTGCACCAACTAATTTTTCTTTTTTTAAATCATCACTTTCAAATTCTTCGAGAGTATTATCGAGATTTTCAATAGTTAATTTGAAAGGCTTATTGGCATCAACTTTAATTTCAGCTGGTACAAATTTATGGTTTTTAATTTGAACTAAAAATTCGTTTTTACCTTCATTTTCTTGGGCAAAAGCATTGGAATAAAAAAGCCAAAATATTATAAATAATTTTTTCATGATATTAGATTTAAAATTGATTTAAGTGAATTTTAGCCATTAATTCTCTAAAGTGAATAGTTTTTATGATTTTTTTAAATGTAAAATTAATTGCAATTTGATTAAGTAATTTTCAATAAAATGCATCACTTGAAGATTTTAAAATAAGCTTCTTTTGAGATAGTAATATTTTTTTCTATAAACAAATCAAGGGGATTTATTTATGAAGGAAAAAAAACTGGAAAGCATTTTGCAAGGCATTTTGTGAGGCATTTTGATATTGAAGATCTTGTGTTTGGAGAAGGTTGGGGCGTTGAGGATTCTTCTTGTAAAAAAGAAGATGAATTTCGATTTGGGCGATCATTTGGGCGATTTCTAGCGCTTAAGATCGTCGTTGGTTCACCAATTCCTAAATGATCATGTAAAGCTTGTCGATAAGTTTGACTAAAATTTTTGATTATTTTTTCTGTATCAATAGCCAAGACAGGTTGTTTATTTTTAGCTAATTCTAAAAATTGATCGCAAATCAATCTAGCAAATTCTGTTTTTTGACAATATTGAAGATTTTTTATAATTTTTTCTTCCAAAAAAACTTCTCTGATTCTTAATTTTTTTAATTCTTCAATATTTTTTTTGGCAATTTCATCAACTTTTTCTTTTAATTTTTTTATAAAATTAAATTCACAAATTTCAGAAATATTAATTTCATTGCCATCGTAAATTTCTTCAGAAAGCTGATTGGCAAGAAGAGAGCATAGTTTTTTATCATCACTTATAATTTCATAAAATTGATTAATTACCTTATCGGCTGGTTGATATTCTTTTATTTTTCCACTCGCTTGATCGATTATAGTTGGTAAATTTAAAGATAATTCTTTGCCAAAATCCTGATTTAAAATACGAAAGAAGTTTAGAAAAATTTTGCATTCCATGCTATCTGAATTATTACCTCTAGCAATTTTAGAAGCGCATTCATTGGCGATTTTGTTAATATAGCAAAAAATAAGTTGCCGTTTGAAATATTTAAATAAAGGGATGATTTTTATATTGGAAAATTCTTGAAAATTTAATTTATTGCATAAATTTTTTAAATTAAAAATCATCAACGCAATGTTATCTTCATGTCCCTTGTCTAATTCGGTTAAAAAAATTTTATCTAATTTTTTAAAAAAAACTGGATCATCTTTTTTTTCAAAAATCTGTGAGCAAATGGTTAATAATTCGCGAGCTATTATTTTTTTTTGATTCTGATTAGATTTTTTTTGTGAAGCTGATTCATATAAAAAGCGATTAAGAGATTTTGTTAAGGTTGATATTAATCTCTGACTTTCAGAATGAATGGCAGGTAGTTTATCAAGGGTAAAATATTCATTCATTTCCTGCAGTCTCGATAATAAATCTTTTAATATTTGTGGCGATGATGAATCTAAAATTCTAGAGTTATTTTTAAAAAAATTATCATCTAGCAATGCATTATAATCGCTAATTTTTTCAATCTCACTGAATTGAGCGTAAAAGGTTAGTAGTAAAAAAAAATCATTTAACGATTGGGGATTTTCTAAAATTATTGAAGCGTTAGGAAGCTTAAAGTCAAAATCTTTTTTAAATTTATTGCCTGAGGCATTCAATACTCTAAGATTTTCGAGTTTATTAATTTTATCAACAGGCAATTGCGATAAGCGATTGGAGGATAAATTTAATATTTCTAAATTATCAATTTTAAAAATTTCATTCGGCAAATCTTCGAGTTGATTATGAGATAAATCTAATTTTTTTAATTTAGTTAAATGGCCAATTTCTTGAGGAATTGAGTAGAGGCCAAGATTGGTTAGCGTCAGAATATCCAGCCCAAAAGAGAAGTAATTTATAAATCTATTTTTGGTATGTTTAATATTTGCTTCATTGCTGGGATTTAATTTTAACTCACTTTCCACCCAGCTAGATAATTTTGCGGTGAAATCACTAATTTGTTCTGGGGTTGGCAGGGAAGTTGTCTTGTGTTTTATTCGAGGATTCATTAGCCCTGGCAAACCTGGTTGCATATAATTTAATAAAATATAACTAAAAATGTTAACCAAAAAAACTATTATTGTTTTTAACTAGAAGTAAATAATTTATCAAGATTATTAATTAATTTTTTTTAAAATTAAAAATCTTTAATTCTTAGGAAAGAATTTAGCAAGATCGCGGATGTGAGAAATGAAATGAATATTGAGATCAGGTATTGATTTTCTAAGGCTTGCAAAGTTTTTATTTTTTTCATTGGCTTTAGGAATTATACAATTTTTAAAACCAAGTTTATGAGCTTCCTTGAGTCTTCCTTCTAAATTTCCAACCATTCTAATTTCACCTGAAAGTCCAATTTCACCAACGGCAATAGTTGATTTGGGAAGGGCGATATCGCGAGCTGAAGAAATCAAAGCGCAAGCAACGGCAAGATCAGCGGATGTTTCTACGATTTTCAATCCACCAACGATGTTTAAATAAACTTCTTTATCAAATAAATTTAAACCAAATCGGCTATTTAAAACGGCAATAACCATCGCTAAACGATTTAAATCCCAACCAACAACCGCTCTTCTTGGTGTGGGAATAAAAGAGGGAGCAACCAGCGCTTGCACTTCGGCAAGAATTGCTCTACTTCCTTCAATACCAGCAAAAACTGCTGTACCGCTTGTATCGCGATCATATGAAGTTAAAAATAATTCACTCGGGTTTAAAACTTCTGACAAGCCGATTTCGTTCATTTCAAAAACGCCGATTTCATTAGCTCCACCAAAACGATTTTTTATCGAACGTAAAATTCGAAATTGTAAATCTTTTTCACCTTCAAAATAAAGGACAGTATCGACCATATGTTCAAGAACTTTTGGACCAGCGATTTGTCCATCCTTGGTAACATGACTGACGATTAACAAAGTAATATTATTTTTTTTGGCAAAAATTGTTAATTCTCCAGCGCAAGCTCTAACTTGCGAAACCGTTCCAGGAGCGGATGAAAGATCTTCAACAAACATTGTTTGAATAGAATCAATAATAACGATCATTGGTGATTTTTCTTTATTGTCGAGATTTTTAGCATCTTCTTTGATGGCATTAATGATTTCGCTAACATTGGTGTTGGAAGCGAGTTTAATATTTTCGGTATGACATCCAAGTCTTTTAGCTCTAAGGCGAACTTGATCAACAGATTCTTCGCCAGAAATATAAATTACTGAATTATTGAGTTGTGCAAGATTATCAGCCGTTTGTAAAAGTAGAGTTGATTTACCAATTCCGGGATCGCCACCAATCAACACAACTGATCCACTTACCAGTCCTCCACCCAAAACTCGATCTAATTCATTTAAGTTGGTTTTGATTCTTGCAAAATCTTTTGCTTCGCCATTTAGACTTACTAAATCAGCCTTGCGTGAATTTTTTGGCGAGGAATTTTTGGAAGTTTTATCATCGTCAAGGCGAGTAAAATGTGAATTTCCACCTTCCGCAAATTCTTCAATCAAACTATTCCAAGATCCACAATCAATACATCTTCCTGCCCATTTGAAATGAACTGCGCCACAGGATTGACAAGAATATGCGGTTTTTTTATTAGCCATATTTTTTAATTTTAAAAAATAATTTTAAGTAAAATAATTTTTATTAATTTATCGTTAGTTTTAATTAATAAAAAGAATTTTAACTAGTTATACC
>CAILUF010000061.1 GCA_903837365.1 uncultured Alphaproteobacteria bacterium
ATTTTTTTCATAAATTAAGTTAAATTAAAATTTTATTAATCACTAGGATAAACTAAATTATAATATTTTAATTATTATTTGAGGATTATAATTTAGTTAAAGTAAAAAAGTTTTAATTTAGCAATTGGGAGGGGAGGTTGGAACTGAAGGAGTAAAATTGAAGCGATGATCTTGATCAAAGAGATTTCCAATTGAATCAATGTTGATGATATTGGTATTTAGTGAACTTATGAGAGTATATTGTGAATCTTCTTTTTCGTTTTCTTGATGATTAGTATTATCAGCAGTTTTAGTTTCTGAATTTTCTTTTAGATCAATAGCTAATTTATCATAGGGAAATTCCTCTGGAAATTCTTTTGGAAAATCTTTTGGCGAATTATTATTTTTCGAGTAATCTTTTTCAATATTTATGGCGAGATTTTTAAAATATTTGCGGTTATCACTTTTGTTAGTTTTAAGTGATGTAAGCCCGAAAATCAGGGTTAAACAGATAATGGCTGAAATTATTTTTTTCATATAAATTAAATTACTTTACTAAATTTAAATAATTTATTTTTTAATGCAAGAATATAATTAGTTGATTTAAAGCGGGGATTTAAATTATTAAAAACTTAAATCCTGCAATTAAGGTAATAATGCCAATACCAACTTTAAAATATCTTTCGCTAATTCTTAAATGAACTTTATGGCCAAGATAAATAGCGATGAATACAGGGATAATTGTCCAATAAATTTTGTTAAATAATTCTAAATTAAAATCGTTAGAGATTATGAGCTGAGGCATTCTAAGTAAATTACAAAATAAAAAAAATAATGCCATTGTTGCGCGAAGCGTTGATTTATTTTTAAAATCATTTTTTAAAGCATTGACCGCGAAAGGTCCTCCCGTGCCAAATGCTCCTTGGGCTAATGAGGCAATTATCAGTAACTTAAATTTAAAAAACTTTGTTTTTTTGCAATTTGTTTTATCATGATTGGTTTGGTTTTTTTTATCAAAAAATAAATTTTTTAGGGCGATAAAAATTAATAATAAACCAAAGATCGGTGATAAAATTTTTATTGATAGATTGCTAAAAAAATATGCACCAATGCTTGCGCCAAAAAGCGAAATTAAGAATAATTTTTTAAAAATTTTAAATTCGATATTTTTAAAACCGCTTAAGGCAATGTAAAGAGAAGATAAGGTTCCGATGTAAAATCCTGATAAAATTGCTAGTTTAAAATCAATAAAAAAACTCAGGATTGAGTAAGCAATTAAACCTCCACCAAAGCCAAAAATACTTTCAAAAAAAAATCCAACAGCAAAGCTTAAAGCGATAAGAAAAATAGCAATCATAAAATTTAGATTTTTTTTAAAAAAACTTTGATTAAATTTAAAATTGATTTAGTAAATTTAACTTTGTTAATATTTTAATTAATTTATAATCAAACTATAATCAAACTATAATAAAATGGTAATTTTAATTTTGGAAATTTTTTAAATGATGCGTTTACAATTTAAATTTTATTTGTCTTTTATTTCTTGTGTATTCTTTGCCAGTCAGTCATTGGCGCAAAATTATTACAGCAATTTAGGAATTTATAAAGATATCGTTGAGGATGAAAAGAAGGAATTCTTTGGCAATTTCTCGCCCAAGATTCTCAATCGCCTGGTTGTGGATGTTAATTTTGAGCGTAATTTTAAAGCAACTAGAAAAGATGATGAGTTTATTGAAAGTTCAGGAAAGATAAGATTTTTCAATAATATTCATTTAAATAAAAGTATTTCAGTTAATTCATATTTAAAATTACAAGATGTTAATAGTTTGAATCCTTTATCGCAAAATTCTGGCTCACAAAATAATGGTCAAAATCGATATTTTAAGGATCTCGGTTTATTTGCCGAGGAAATAAATTTACGATATCTCTACGAAAACTCAGAAAAAAAAATTGGTAATAATTTTATTTTAGGAAAATTTAATTTAGGCTTTGGAAGTGCATGGCGATGGGATCGCGGATTATGGATTCATAGTTTAGCAGAAAGTTATAAGCAAGTTGAAAAACTTGGCGTTGCCAATGTTTTACAGCTTGGCGATCCAGTTAAAACTGGTCAATATAATTTTGGTTTTAGTATTTTTACTAATGATCGAAAGAATTTCGATAATGCGTTATTTGATAATAAATCAAGTCAACCAAAAAATTCAGCAGTTCCAGGGGATACTAGATCGCTTCAGTCATTTAATTTTTCGCTTGATGTTAATTTTGATTTTGCTAAAAATGAAAGATTAAGTTATCATTTTTCATATTTAAATTTAGCGGTAAATTCACGAAATAGTCAGGTCAATCCTTATAAAATTGCTGATCAAAAAGCGGTAGTTTACGGAATTAATTATAAATATCCTTTGGATCAAAATTTTGAAATTGATACTTTAGCGGAGTACAGTAAAATTAATAATTTTCTTGGCAATTCCGATCGCTTAAGAAGTTATTTAACTGCTAATGCTATTTTGCGTTACAATAAATCCTGGAGCTTATTGGTAGGTAATTCAAGATTGAAAGATCGCGATTATAATGCAATTGGTTTTAATCAAAATCTTAGTGAAATTTCATTGGGCTATGAGTTCAAGAAAAATAATTATTTTGATAAGTTGACCGTCCAAATTGGCTATAGAAATAATCGCATATCCAACATGAATAATGTTGTTGAAAAACAGAATTCACAAGGTTTGCTTTTAAGATATTATAAAAACTTCTAAATAAATATAAAATAACCAACTTAAGTTACTTATAATTAACAAATTAATTATCTTCTATGAAAAAAATTATACTTGCAGTTCCCAAGGGTAGAATTTTGCAAGATTTAATGCCATTATTTTCAAGAATTTCTTTGATTCCTGAAGCGGATTTCTTTGATGATAATTCGCGTAAATTAGTTTTTACAACTAATCATTCTAACCTAGATATTGTTAAGGTCAGAAGTTTTGATGTTGCAACTTTTGTAAAATTTGGTGGTGCGAGTTTAGGAATTTGCGGATCAGATGTTGTAAGGGAATTTTGTTCGCCAGAAATTTTATCGATTTTAGATTTAAACATTGGAAAATGTCGATTAAGTATTGCCACTTCAAAAGATAAAATTTCTAATCTTGAAAATGATTGGCACAAAAAATCGCATTTAAGAATCGCTACAAAATACACAAAAATTGCTAATAATTATTTTGATAATTTAGGCATTCAAACTGAAATTATAAAGCTTAATGGAGCCATTGAAATAGCACCTAAACTTCATCTTTGTGATTACATTTTGGATTTGGTAAGTAGTGGCAAAACGCTACAAGAAAATAATATGGTTGAAATAAAAAAAGTTTTTGATGTAAGCTCATTTCTTATTGTTAATCGTAATGCCTTAAAAATTAACAGCAATTTTATTAATCAAATAATTAAAATTTTCGATGTTTAAAAAGCGATTGCTAAACAAGTTTATCGGTTTTTTGATGTGTTGCGTTTTTGTTTTTTGTAACGTCTTGATTCCTACGCAATCAATGGCTTATGATGGAATTAGAGATGATCCAGATGGATGCAATATTCCTGAAGATCCAACTCAAAATAGAGCCAATAATCCCTGTTACATTGTCAATTTTAATAATGATACCAATAAATGTGAAGTTGGAAGTTTAAAATTTTCAGCGATGTTACCATTGAATCGCGATATTGAGTGGGAATTATTTCCTGCGCCAGGAAATAGTTATTGCGTAGCATTCGTTACCATTCATGTTTTAGCACTTTTCGCTATTAGTAAATTGGGATCTATTGCTTGTGCAGGCTCGGGAATATCAGGAGCTATCCAAGCGGGAAGCATTATTCCTGGAATTGGACCGCAAAGTTTGGTAACCCAACTTTTGTTTAGTGCTAATTGTTTTACCGCTGGAGTTCAATGTGCGGCTTCCAACTTAGTGGCCTGTGGTTCGGTTGGACCATGCTGTGCAGCCGCTGCAGCTTATGCTGCTACTTTGGCAGCATCAGTTGTTGAACTCGCAATTATTTTTGCTGTTGCGGATTCATTTTTTAAAGAAACGAATGTGTGTGGATGGAAATGGCGCGGTTGGGAAAAAGAGGTAATAACAGGTACGGAAGAAAATCGAAGGGCAAGTAAATGGCAAGTTTCCAAAGGACCATATCGCAAATGTATTGAAAATATTTTTATTCCTGGTTTACATAGCACTAATAAGAATTTCGGACAGGTTGCAGCCTATACATCATGTGGCGATCCAGGATCGGGAAGCACTAGAAGCGTTGAAAATAAAAGTTATCGAGAATATATTTATGGCGGAATAGAATTTGAGGATAATGGTTCAAATGCTTGTAGTAATCCTTGGTCGGGCGATGAAAGAAAAAAAGCTTTGGGCTATGAATCGCAAAATCAGCGATATTATTTTTCAGGTGCTGGAGAAGGTTCAGTTCCTAATTTTGCATGTTATCGATTTTTACGAAAAACTGATTCCGATCCAACTGGAGAGCTTGCGCGCAGCGCTTATGATTGCTGTGTAAATCGTAGTCAAGAAGTATTATGTATCGAGCGTCCGCAACTTGCATGTGTTGGTATCTTATGCGATAATGTTAAATATAAATTTTGTGAAGCTAATTCAAAGTGCGATATTGAAGGCGTTACATTTGAAACTTTTTATGGCAAATCAAGTTCGAATTATCTTTGCGCTCAATCTTATTCGGTTTGTCCATATAACCAAACAGTTGCCGGTGGTACTGAAATTTCCACATATGATTTAGATCCGCTATATAGCGATGTAAAATTAAACTTCTGTCAGCACCTTAGTCACTGCTGGAAATTGCCATTGCAACCTACAATTAGAACTTCTGAATTTAGTGGAAGTTTTGTTGCAAGTGCTTGTTACGATATGAGAGGTGATAGTCAAAATTCTCTTGAATATAATGCTGGTCAACTGCCAATTTCGACGCGTCATTTTACGGCTCCGTTCGTGCAATGTTTTAAAGAAACTATGGAGAATGTTTTTTTAAATCGCGCTGGTCATGATATTTGCACTAATTCAGCTTATAACTCTTTGCCAAAATGTGGCGGAGCTTCTAACATCCTTTACACCGAAGGAACCTATCTTCCAGACAGCCAATCATTTTTTAAAAAAATTCAGAATAATTATCGGATGGTTTTGAAAATGATTTTAACTTTTTCGATAATGATGTTGGGTATTTCAACTTTACTGGCAGTTCCTAAATTACATCTCGAAAAGAAAGTGATTATGACCTTCATACTCAAGCTTTCATTGGTTATGTATTTCGCACTTGGTGATGCTTGGCAATTGAGTTTTGCAAACGCAGTTTTGAATATTTCTTCGATTATGTCGGATATTACTTTTCGGCCAAATCTTTACAATGGAGATTATACTAAGCTTGATGGTTGTCAATTTCCACGTTATAATTCCGAATCAACTGCTCAAAGAGATTACACCAAGCAATCATATCCGGCGGGTAAAGAATATCTTAGAATTTGGGATGTTCTTGATTGCAAAATTATCAAGGCTCTTGGTTTCGGTGGTGAAATTTCGGTGCCAAATATTTTTTTAATAATTATCGCTGGATTTTTTAGTAGCGCCCTAGGGGTTATTATTTTCGTCGCAACTTTTATTTTCGGATTTATTCTGATTTCAATTGCCATTAGGGCTATGCATATTTTTCTAATTTCAACTTCGGCGATTGTTATCTTTCTTTTTATTTCGCCAATCACCATCACTATGGTAATGTTTGAGCGCACTAAAAAAGTTTTTGAATCATGGTGGAAACAATTATTGGGCTATAGTTTACAGCCGATGATTTTATTTATTTATATTTCAATTTTTTTAACAGCTATGGATTCAATTTTGATTGGTAGCGCAACATATTCAGGTGCCCAAGTAAAAATTTCTCCTGATAAAAGATATGTTGGAATGACTAGTGTCAATGATCAAGAGGCAATTGATAATTATGGTTTCATTTCCGAAAAAATAGTTAATTGCAATGTTGGCAATGCTTCTTGGGATAGCATTATATGTATTTTTAATCTTACAAAATTTGGAAAATTATCAGGATTTGACGCGATAGGAATTGGCATTCCAACCATAACAAATATCACTAAAGAAAAGTTAGAAACGATTACTAAGTCAGCTTTGATTATGTTCATATTTCTAAATTTTATTGACACGATGACGTTGTTTGCTTCGAAATTAGTTGGTGGCTCTGAGATAAATTCCAATTGGAATGTCAAGACAACAAGAATGTTAAAAGGTGCTCATAATTTGATGAGAGGTATTCAAAAAAGAGGGATGCGAGGTATGCTTAAACATGGAGCGAGTATTGCAAGGCTTGGCTCTAACCTAATGAAGGGCGGATCAGAATTAGCCAATGCTTCTAAAAATATATCTAACTCAAGAAAACAAGGAGATAATAATCCTTCGGATTCGGGTGATGATGATGGAGATTCAGGTGGTAGAAAACAAGGAGGGGGTGCCGAAGATCCTGCTTCACCGGCTAGTCCAGGTAGTTCTGGCGGTGGAGACGCTGGC
>CAILUF010000062.1 GCA_903837365.1 uncultured Alphaproteobacteria bacterium
AATTGCAAGGACTATGCCATGTCTTTTAAAATCAATTTTTTTGTGAAAAATAATATTAAAAAAAATATAAATTATCGCTGGAAAATTTAGTAAACAAAAAATTTCTTTTACCCTATAATCAATTTTATTTTCACATAAACTCATTACTACCGAAGCAAAAAATATTATCCAAAAAAAATTTAATCGTAATTGATTGGCATATTTTTTTATTTGATGATTAGCGCTAATTTTAGAATTTAAAAATTGTTGATAACAAAAAAGTAATAAAAAAACTAAAAAAATTTCTTGACTTAAGAGCCAAAAAAAACCTCGCGAATTTTGATTTAAATAGATTTCACTGATGATTTTATGATCAAGAAATTTATGTGAAAAAAAATGCCAATTAGTAAAATCATTTATAATCATTTCAACTATTGAGCCTTTGAAAACAAAAGTCCAATAAAGCGATATAACTATCAAATTAATTATTATTCTTATCAAAAAATCTGTAATATTTTTTGATTTATTCTTTAAAAAAATTAAAAATATTTCACCAAAAAATACCAAAAAAATATTTTGCCATTTTAAAAGAATTAACGAAGAACTTGTAATCGCTAATATAAAATTATAAATTATTTTTTTATCATTACTTTTAATTGTAAGTAGTGAACTATAAACAATAAAAAATGATATCAAATAATGTTTGTTAAAATTAAATATCGCATCATCACTAAAATTTATAGCAATGAAATAAATAAAAACTTCCGTCAAACATATCAATCCCATACCTACTCTATCATGCCTAAATATTGATTTTTTTAAAATTCTAAAACTTGTAAAACATGTCACAATTCCTAATATCATCATCAATAATTCAGCAACAAGAAAATGATTTAGTTGATATTTATCAATAATACCAACGCTAAAATTATTAAAAAAATCGCCAAGCATTAATCCTCTTTGATTTGGCAATGTCAAATTTTGCGATCTTAAAATTTGCAAATGATCAAAAGGTAAAAATGATCTAATTACTACGCCAAAAACAATAATATAAAAACTTACAACCAAAATATTAAAAGGTTTCGATAAACCTTTTTGAGTATTTTTTAAAAAACTATTAGTAATTTCTTGCAATAAATTACTAATATTTTTAGCATTTTTTAAACGCAAATCCTCGATTTTTTTGTAAATTTTTAAAAAATCAAAATATATCATCAATGCTACAAATTAAAGATTGAAACTTAATTAAGTTTTTTTAAAATATTGATTAATTTTTATTAAACTTTTTTATTATAAAATTCAAAATGACAAATACAATTACAATTGCTTACGGTGATGGCATTGGTCCAGAAATCATGGATAGCACTTTAAAAATTCTTCAAGAATCAAAAGCCGATCTTAATTTTAATACCATTGAAGTTGGGAAAAAAATTTACGAAAAAGGTTTTAATTCCGGACTTACTCCTTCAGCTTGGGAAGATTTAAGTATCACCAAAATTCTTCTTAAAGCTCCGATTACAACTCCGCAAGGGGGAGGATATAAAAGCCTTAATGTAACTTTACGAAAAAAGTTAGGATTATTTGCCAATGTTCGTCCCGTAAACTCGATGCATCCTTTTGTTAAAACAAATTTTCCTAAACTGGATGTTGTTGTTATTCGTGAAAATGAGGAGGATTTATACGCTGGGATTGAACATCGTCAAACTCAACAAACTTATCAATGCCTTAAACTGATAACCCAAAAAGGTTGTGAAAAAATTATTCGCTATGCTTTTGAATATGCAGTTGCTAATAATCGCAAAAAAGTTAGTTGTTTTTCAAAAGATAATATCATGAAACTTACCGATGGTTTATTTCATAAAATATTCAATGAAATCGCTAAAGAATATCCGCAAATTCAAACCGATCATTACATCATCGACATAGCTTGCGCTAGGATTGCCACGAAACCTGAAATTTTCGATGTTATAGTTACCTTGAATTTATATGGCGATATAATTTCTGATATTATTGCCGAAATTTCTGGATCAGTTGGACTGGCTGGATCAGCAAATATTGGTAATGATTATGCAATGTTTGAAGCGATTCACGGCTCAGCTCCTGATATTGCCGATAAGAATATCGCTAATCCAACTGGCTTAATTCAAGCATCGATCATGATGCTTAATCATCTCAAGCAAAATCGCCATGCCGAATTAATTCACAATGCACTCTATGCTACAATTGAGCAAGGAATTCATACTGCAGATATTTTTAACGAAAATATTAGTAAAAAATTAGTTGGAACTTCGGAATTTACTCAAGCCTTAATTGGCAATTTTGGCAATATGCCCAAAACTCTAAAATCAGCAAATTTTATAAATGGTGAAGAAATAACTAAAACCAATAATAACACACAAGAATCATCAAAAATTATTATTAACAGTTCATTAAATAAAAATGAAATTAAATCATTAATTGGCTTTGATTTATTCATCGATTGGCAAGAAGATTTTGCAAATTTAATTAGCAAAATCAAAACACTCGAAAGTGAAAAATTAGAAATTAAAATGATCAGCTCTATGGGCTTGCTACTCTATCCGCTAATGGATCAACATATGATGCCAAATTACAATCGCGGTTTAACGATTCTGCGTTTTATTGGCAAAGGAATTACCGGGAAAAATAGTCATGATATAATAAATTTTGACTTAAAAATTTCCAAGCAAGATATTATTGAAATGCTAAATTTACTCAACAAAAATGATTTTGATTTTGTAAAATATGAAGGACTTTATCTTTTCGATAATCTACCAGCATTCAGCTCTGGTCAAGGCGAATAAATATAAAAAATCTAAATTGAGCTTGCAAAATTTTATTTATAAAAATAATTTTAAAATTAACATTGACTTAATCTTAACATATTATCATGAAAATTATTGATAGCATTGAAAAAACTATTACCAGTCCAAGCCTTTACTGGCAATCGCTCTCCCTGGCTTTATGCTTTATTGCTTCTTATTTTTTTTATAGCTTAATTAAAGAAAATATTATTCCAAAAATCACTTCATTTTCTAATAATAGCAATGAAGTAACTAGAGTTTTTAGAAGATATTTTTTGCCAATTTTATTCCCCATAATTTCAATTTGCTTTATTGTCATTGGCTTTGTGATCTACAAACAGTTCTTTCGCGAAGCAATTTTATTTTCAACAACAATCAAACTAATTGCCTTATTTTTATTTTTAAGATTCATTCGCGTTTCCGCAAATAGCACTTTCATCGCCAATGCTGTAGGATTATTCTTGATGCCTGCACTCATTTTAGATATTTTTGATATTCTCGATCCAGCAATTAACTATCTTGACGAGCTATCTTTCAAAATCGGTAAAGTAAGAATTTCTATTTATCTGATCATTAAAGCGATCATTGTTTTAATAATTGTTTTTTGGCTTTCAAGTTTGATTAGTCGCAAAAGCAAATCTTATATCGACAGCAATAAGAGCATTAAATCAAGCACTAAAAGCATTATCAGTAAATTTATTGATATTCTTGTTTATAGCATTGTTGCTTTAATTATTTTAAAAACTTTTGGTTTTGACATGACTACTCTAGCGGTAATTGGAGGTGCGGTTGGCGTGGGGATTGGATTTGGTTTGCAAAAAATTGCCTCGAATTTTATTAGCGGAATAATTTTACTTTTCGAAAAATCGGTTGAAGTTGGTGATATTGTTGAGCTTGACAATGGTTCAATTTACGGAACGGTGAAACATTTCGGTGGACGTTATACTCTTGTTGAATGCACTGATGGTCGTGAATTAATGATTCCTAATGAAGAATTTATTATCAACAAGGTTACGAATTGGACTTACTCCAACAACCGCGCTCGCATTGAGATTAAAGTTTCAGTAGCCTATGGCAGTGATTTAGAAAAAGCCAAAGCCATAATATCTTCTTGCGCTAAGGGTTATTTTCGCTGCATGACTTATCCCGAAGTTGAATGCTACATCACTGATTTTGCCGAAAGTGAAATTAAATTTATTTTATATTTCTGGATCAATGATATCACCGAAGGAAGATCAAATGCCAAAAGCGATGTCATGAATTTAATCTACAAAAAACTTGAAGAAAATAATATCAAAATTCCTCTTCCCCAACGTGAATTAAAAATTACCAATAATTCTTAAAAAATTTCTGATATTGCTATTACCACCTAGAAGAACCTCCTCCTCCATTTGATTCACCACCTCGTGGACCTCTAAATCCCCCTCCAGGTCCAACTCGAGAAGGAATACTTAGCGAACGACGACTCGGAAGTGAAACTGGATCTCGATATACTTCAGCAGCTGGCAATCTGAAAGACGGTTGCCGAAGAGAATGTCCATTCGAACCATTAACTGGAAGTTGATTAAAGTTTCCTCCTTGGCTATTTCGATCATTTGCCGTTCGATTTTTAGGATCTTGCTGTGCTATCGTCGCTAAATCTTTCAAATTCTCTTTACTTAAACCAGCTTCATGTGCTGCTCCAGCTAAAGATTGAAATTTATATTGACCATCACTATCTCTCAATTGCAAATTTTCTGCGATTTTTTGCGCCTTAAGTGACAATGAAGTTTGTGATGGCGAATTTTGACTATACTCTGTTAAATTTTGAACTGTTTTATTTCGCTTTTCATCATCAAGTGGAAGTGCATATGGCGAAACTGGATCCGTTATAAAACCAAGCATATCTGTTATAAAACCAGGAGGACGATGTCCCGTAAAATATTCACTACCCTCGCTTAATTTAGATGCAGAAGGTTGATTTCGGTATAATCCTGATTCCACTAATTGACGCGAATCATTTGTTACATCAGATAATTCATTTTTGCTTGGAACCATTGCATCAAGTAAATTCTTAACTATACTACCAAAGTCATCAGGCTCTTGATTAGGCTTTTTTGGATTTTCCTTACTTCCCTTATTTTCCCTTCTTTCTTCTGGCATACAAGCTCCGAACAACGCCCCAAAAAAACCAAAAATATCGCCATCTGAATTCTTATTTTTCCCCATAATATGCAAAAAATTTATGTTATTAATGTTAAATTATTATTTTATTTAAGAAGCAATAATTTCTATTTGCACAATTTTTTTTATTAAAAAAAGT
>CAILUF010000063.1 GCA_903837365.1 uncultured Alphaproteobacteria bacterium
AGTTTCATATTCAACGTGAGCGGTATTGATAGTGATACCACGCTCTTTTTCTTCAGGAGCGGCATCGATTTGATCATAGCCTCTTTTTTCTGCTAAACCTTTTTTAGAAAGGAAAGTTGTAATAGCGGCAGTTAAGGTAGTTTTACCATGATCTACGTGACCGATGGTTCCGATATTAACATGCGGTTTATTGCGCTGAAATGTTTGTTTGGTCATAAAAAAAACAAAAAATAATTATAAAGTACTTACCAAATATTAACGATAATAATTCGCTCATCTAATGATCACATGGATCTAGATGAAACTAGCTAAGCTAGTTTTAACGAAATAAAGATTTAACCAAAAACTAAGTAATTTATATTTACTTAGTTAAGTCTTGTTTAAAAATTTAGAAAATAATATAATCTGTTATTTGTTAACTTATATTATTTTCAAAATCTTCAAAAATTTTTTTTCTAAATTTTTTATTTATATATTTTGCAATTATTACTTAAATTTGGCAAGCTATATTTTACAATGCTTTTCAATCAAGCTACAGTAGATTTACCGCTATAATATGATTAAATTAACTCTTCAGGAGTTGATCTGCAAAAATAAAGAATTTTACTTCTAAAATTTTTTGTTTTAACGACTATGTTTACAACTAAATCGTTTACAACTAAATCATCAAAATCAAACTAAAAATTTATCAAGTCAATTGAGTTAAGGTTGCATATTTTCATGTTCTAAAAATATTATGCAAGTACTTTTTCATTTTTTTTTAATGCCGATATTTTTTTTTACTTTACTATTCCGGCTCTTTGTTTTACAGGTATTATCTGATTTCTCTTTTGTTTTTTTAAAAATATAATTGATTTTAATAATAGTTAGTTTTTGTTATTTTATATCTCAATAATGTTTATAGTGAGTTATTATTTGTTATAACTTTTATTCTTTATTTATAATTTTATGAATACCGACTTTTCAATTGCAAATGTTGAACTAAATTCTTTAGACAGTCCCTTTGAATTAGAAATGAAAGAATGGGCATGCCAAGAAATATCTATAAATCCCAGTAATTTAGATAATATTATTAAAGCAAAATTGATCATCTCGACATGCTTAGAAACTCATTCTAATATCTTAGAATTATCAAATCTGCAACTATCTTCAATTCCTTTGGCAATTGGCTCTTTGAGTAGTTTAGAATATTTATCTCTATGCAATAATAACCTCACTGCTTTGCCTGATGAACTCTTTAAATTGTCTAATTTACATTCTTTATTTTTATCAATTAATAAACTCTCTACAATTTCGCAGGAAATTACTAATTTATCAAAATTAAAAATACTAGATATTCGACGTAATAATTTTCTATTTGTACCCTTACCCGTCTGTAAATTAAAAGGTTTAATAAAATTTTTCATATCTGCAAATGATCTTAAATTTTTACCGCCAGAATTTATGGATTTGATTGATTTAGAAGAGTTAGATTTAAGTTTTAACTCCTTATCAGACTCATCAATTCCCGTTTTATCAACGCTAAGTAGGCTAAATTATTTAAGTCTATCGCATAATTATAAATTAAATTTTAATCCTAGGATTTTTTTAAAAACACCCCAATTAAAAATTTTAGATTATGGAAATATTTATCTTTCTAATGCTTTTCTAGATAACCTTTTTGCAGTTATGGATTATGAAAATTCGGTTAGTGGTAGAGATATTTTTTTAGATTCAATATTTGAACTTAACATAATTAAACATAAACAGTTAGAAAGTAATATGGGCTATAATCTAATTAAATTTGGAAGTAATTTATTTTCACAATTTGCTAATATTTTTTTTAGATCAATTTTTAGATTTAACCCTACTAAAGAAAGGTTTCTTTTAAATTTTAATCACTCATTTCATCCCAAGCAAAAACTTGAGTTAATGACAAAATTTTGTAATATGTTGGAGTTTTTTTTCATTGAAAATCATTCTGGAGAGCCTCAGAAATTGATATCAAATATTATTCCGTCTCTCGAACGTATACTTAACTCTGATTCTTCGCAGGTTTTAAATATCCAGCAAAAAAAATCATTATTTTTTGAATTATGGTCTATTATGTCGAACATTTATAAAAAAAGAAATAATACCGAATTCCTTCAGCAAGTTGATTGCATTGCTTTAGAATCCCTATCTAGTTGCGATGATTTCAATATTTTTATGATCTTTAATTTAAAAAATTTTTGTAATAAAAAAAGCTTAAATGAGTTAATAAAATTAAATAAATCTGCAATTTTTAATTATATTAAACAGCAACTTATTTATATTTTTATCCTTGAGCTTGCTTGTGAAAAATGTCATCAAATCAAGCTAATAAATTCTTCATTTTCCGAAGATGCGGAAGTTTATTTAAATTTCATTCGTATTTTTAATATAAATTTTGGTGAAAAATTGCAATTAAATTTACCACCAATTATACATCAAAATTTTCTTAGTCTTAAAAAATATCAGCCTTCAGAAGATCAGATAAGTAAATTTAAAAATATTGTTGAATCATTTGATAACTCTAGATATCAACCATTATGCGAACTTATTGCCAATCAAATCGCCAAAGAAATTTATGATCCTAAAGACTCACTAATTCCTGAAATCTCTTCATTAAAATTTATAAATAATCTTAAATCAAATTTTGATGAAATTGTTCTTGATATTTATGATAAATTAAATCGCACAGAATCTATTGAGGAATCAAATGAGAATGATAAAAAAAGAATTATCGCCAATGAAATTAGGCAACTGCAAATCGAAGAATTTACCCATTCTCTTACTAAGGAGCTAGTTGGATTAATAAATAAAAAGGAATTATTAGAAGATGATAGTAATCAACAGCAAATAGCAGGTTTTAGTGAAATTAAATTAAAACAACTTAAAAAAAAATTTACTGATGTTTATAAAAATTCTCTTATAAAACATAATTTAAAATCCAAATTAATTTCATTTGATGACGCGGGATTTTTATCAACAGAAATTAAGAATATAGGAACTTTACAACAATCTAATTTATTAACATCTCAATCCTCGCAAAGCAATTTTGTTCAACGTAATTGTGAACCTTCGAGCAATCCTTCATCAACTACAGTAGTTGAAAGTTTAACAACCGGTCAGGCAAGATTTTAATTTTTTAAGATAATCAATTTATACCAAATTTCATATCGATAAATTAAATGTTTAAATTTAATTATCGCTAATCTTATGAGATATTATTACCACTTATAGTGAGCGAAGGCTTTATTGGCTTCAGCCATTTTAAATACTTCTTCTTTTTTCTTTGCTGCCCAACCTTTATTGTCGAGAGACTCAAGAATAACAACAACAATTTTAGAAGAAAGATCTTTGCTTTTAATATTTTCGATAGAATTTTTAAGCCATTTCAATGCTAAGGCTGAACCACGACGAGCCGAAACTTCAACTGGCACTTGATAAGTTGCGCCACCGATTCTTCTTGAGCGAACTTCAATTTTAGGAGTTATATTTTCTAAAGCTTCTTTGAAAACATCGATAGGTTGTTTTTTTAACTTATTTTCAATTTGTTTAAAAGCTTCGTAAACAGCTTTTTCAACTACTGATTTTTTTCCGTCATTCATCAAACGATTAACGAAGCGCGAAACAATAATTTCATTGTATTTAGCGTCTGGGAAAATTTTTCTAATTTTTGCTGCTCTTCTTCTCATATTGCAAGTTTATTAATTTATTAAATTTATTTAAAATTATTGATTATTTGTAATTTTTTTAGCTTTAAATGATAATTACCAATTATTAATTAGTAATCTAATTTATTTTGGTTTTTGCGCACCATATTTTGAACGCGCTTGTTTTCTGTTTTTTACGCCTTGCGTATCAAGAGAACCGCGGACAATATGATAACGAACGCCCGGCAAATCTTTTACACGACCACCACGAATCGCAACAACTGAGTGCTCTTGTAAATTATGACCCTCACCTGGGATGTAAGCAATAACTTCAAAACCGTTAGTTAGACGAACACGAGCAACTTTACGTAAAGCTGAGTTAGGTTTCTTTGGAGTTGTTGTGTAAACACGTGTACAAACACCTCTTTTTTGTGGACAATGCTTCATTGCCGGAACTTTATTTTTCTTTACTTGTTTATCTCGACCTTTTCTAACGAGCTGATTGATTGTTGGCATAAAATAACAAAAATTGTTGAAAAAACCGAAGTTAACTAAATTAAAATTGTTCTTAAATAATTAATTAAATTATTTAAAATACCAAATAATTTTACTAAGTTATTGCAGTGATAATATTGCAAAGGCTGTAATAACAAGGCTTCGGGGCATCTTAAAGTTTATAAATTAAGTAATAACTTAACTGACTTTTTTAATACATTGTCTTCATTTTTTCTTTTTAAAAAAAAATGTCAAGTAGGATTTTTGATTGAATGTAAAAATTTAATCAAAGCTGGAGTGAAAAAGTAGTGTAAAATTTTTTTTAAATTATTAATTATTTTTGGTTATAACGTTAAAAAATTTTAATAATTTTAAATTCAAGAATTGATAATTCCTTACCAATTCTTGAATTTTATATAGTTACAATACCGATGAATGATGTTCAAGATATTCAGCAACACCTTTGGCGTTTGGCTTCATGCCTTTTTTACCTTTATTCCAACCAGCTGGACAGACTTCACCATTTTCTTGGAAAAATTTCAAAGCATCAACCATTCTAATTGCTTCATCAACATTTCTACCCAGCGGTAAGTCATTGATTAATTGATGACGAACAATTCCTTGTTGATCAATCAAAAAAGTTCCACGCAATGCAACTGCGTTATCGAATAACACATCGTAATCGCGCGCAATGCTTTTGGTTAAATCGGCTACCAATGGATATTGAATATCGCCAATCCCACCTTTTTTAACTTCAGTATTTTTCCATGCTAAATGCGTGTATTTTGAATCTACCGATACAGCGATTACTTCAGCTCCACGCTCCCTAAAATCTTTAAGGCGATTAGCAAAAGAAATAATTTCTGAAGGGCAGACAAAAGTAAAATCTAGTGGATAAAAAAACAATACTCCAATTTTACCTTTGATATGGGCGTGTAAATTAAAATTATCATTGATTTCGTTATTTGGCATAACTGCTGAAGCAGTGAAATCGGGAGCCATTTTTCCAACAAGGACTGACATAGTTTTTAAATTTAATTTTTATTAAAAAATTCTCTTTACGAAAATTCATAAAGTTAATTTATGAATTTTTTAAAAAAAATCAATCCTTGTTTTAAAAATTATTTATTTAGAAAATTTATTGGACCATCAGCGCGACCGTGAATGAATTGATCCAAATAGCTATTGCCAGAAGAGTACATCTCCTTAACATTTCCAAACCAAATAATTCTACCTTCATAAAGCATAGCGATTTTATCAGCAATTTTACGAGCAGAATTCATGTCATGAGTTATTGTGATTGTAGTAGCACCAAGTTGCTTTGAATTTGCAATGATAAGATCATTAATTACATCGGCCATGATTGGATCAAGGCCGGTTGTGGGTTCATCAAAAAAAATAATTTCAGGATTACTAGCGATTGCTCGCGCAAGCGATGCGCGTTTTTGCATACCACCCGATAGTTCCGAAGGAAAAAGATCGGCTGTTTTTTCGCTAAGCCCAACCAAACGCAGTTTTTCAATAGCAATTTCGCGCGCCTGTTTTTTATTAATTTTTTGAGAATTTGTCAGACGAAACGAAACATTTTCCCAAACTGTCAATGAATCAAACAATGCCCCACCTTGAAAAAGAAAGCCAAATTTAGCCATCAATTTATCGCGACTTGAATCGGATATTGAAGCAGTTTCAACTCCATCAATAATAATGCTTCCGAAGCTTGGCGTGATTATTCCAGCGATAATTTTAATCAACACTGATTTACCGCTTCCCGATCCTCCTAAAATCACCAATGATTCGCCTTTATTAACTTGCAAATCAATGCTTTTTAAAACTTGTTTTTCGCCAAAATTTTTTTTTAAATTACTGACGATAATTTTTGTTGACACTTGTTGTAAAATATTTTTGTTAGTACTTTCTATTAAAATTTACTTATTTTAAATTTTTTTCAATTAATTTTTGTAAAGTTACATAATCAACATAGCCTTCGCTAATTTCGCCATTTACAAAGAAAGTTGGAGTTGAACGAATCTGCAATGAATTACTAGCATCCATTCTTTTAGCAAGAATTTTATCTTGCAATTGCTTGTCGCTTATGCAACCTTTGAAACGCTCTTGACTCATGCCATCAAGCTTCATAATCGCTTCAAGTTTTTCATCATATTTAGGATCGAATGCCCAACTATCTTGGGTCTTGAAGAGAATTTTAATAGTTTCGTGATATTTTTCTGTAGCATTTTCTTTATTATCTTTGGCAATGCATTCAGCGATTGTTCCTGCGGTTAAAGCTTGTTGATTAAGCGGAAAATCACGAAAAATAAAACGTACTTTACCGGTATTGATATATTCATCTTTAATTTTTTCAAAAGCTTCACGATAGAAAACCGCACAATGTGGACATGAAAGCGAAGCATATTCAATAATCAAAACTTTAGCCTTGCTATCGCCGATAACATAATCATTGGGAAGTATTTTTAACAGCTCACTATTTTTTCTTGTCTCGGCAAGTTTTTCTTGTTCTTTGAGCAATTCTTGATTGATACGATCTTGCTCTTGAGTTGTTTCAGGCTTGAGTTCTTCAGCGGTTTTATTTAGATATTTAAACGAAGTTTTATTTTTGTAATTGTGAACTACTAAAGCAGAAAAACCAATTAATAAAACCCCAGATACAGCAATAATTATTGATTTCTTCGATAATTTTTTCATAATAAAATAAGTTGAATTTAGTTAAAGAGAATTTATATCTAATAAAAATCCTATATAAAAATTTTTAAAATCAAACAAATTTATGATACCGATTTCAGTTTTTATTATTGCCAAGAATGAGGCTGATAGAATTGCCCCAATCATATGCGCTGTAAAGAAATTTGCCGATGAAATTTTGGTGATCGATTCAAATAGTAACGATGAAACTAAAAAAATTAGCGAAAAAAATAATGCCAAAGTTATCAATAATGATTGGCAAGGTTATGGTCAGCAAAAGATTTTTGGAGAAAATCAATGTCGCAATCAATGGCTTTTAAATATTGATGCCGATGAAGAAGTTTCCGAGGAATTAGCGCAAGAAATTATCGAAATTTTTAGCAGAAATATTCCTGAGGATGTTGCTGGATTTCGTGTCAAAATTGTCAATAAATTTCGCTTCGAAAATAAGCCAAAAAAACATGCCTATTTCTATAATCAATTACGACTTTATCGCAAGGATTTAGCTGGATTTAAAAATAGCTCGGTACATGATTCTGTAGAGCTTAAGTCAAAAAATAATTTTAAAATTCTGCAATTAAAAAACATAATTTATCATCAATCTTTTCGCTCTTTTAGCCATTGGTTAGATAAAATAAATTATTATTCTTCAATGCAAGCGCAAGATGCCTTTTTAAAAAATAAAAACACCTCTTTTTTAAAAATTTTTTTATCGCCAATTTTGGCTTTTTTTAAAGCTTATTTTATTCGCCGATATTTTATTTATGGTCGAGATGGCTTGATTTACAGCGCAATTTTTGCTTATTCACGATTCGCCAAAGCTATTAAAAC
>CAILUF010000064.1 GCA_903837365.1 uncultured Alphaproteobacteria bacterium
CCACCAAACATTAATCAGGTTTAGTAATTAAAACCTAATAATTTGCAATATTTTATAAAATAAAAATATTTTATAAATTTTGGGGGTGAATAGCTTTCGACAATCGCTAAAGGGAAATTTTTTACTCGGTTGAGATACTGCCGGTTTAAGGGTGTTAAAACCTAACGACATCCGTTCAAAAACAATAAACGCAAACGATAATTATAATCTTGCGAATGACAATTTCGAACTTGAGTCAGAAGCAAATGTTTCTTTCGCATAAGTGAAATAGTCGGGGTTGGCTCGGCACCTGTCAACAGAAGCCGAGCACTTAATATTGAGGCAATTAATTTTTAAAAATTTAAAATTAACAAAATGCAACAGGATCTAATTGGTTATGATGAGATTATTGAGAATTCAATGCGCTCAGTTATTTATGAAACTTTAAAAAAAGTTGAAAAAAACGGATTGCCAGGTAAACATTATTTTATCGTTACTTTTTTAACGCCCTTTCCCGAGGTTTCTCTTTCTAAGGCTCTCAAAGAAAAATATCCCGAAGAAATGACCATCGCCATTCAATATCAATTTAAAAATTTAGTAGTAGAAAATAACTCTTTTAAAGTTTCACTAAGTTTTAGTGGAAAATATGAAAGATTAGTGATTCCCTATAAAGCAATAACTTCCTTTGCTGATCCTTCAATTAATTTTGCTCTAAAATTCAGCATGACCTACGGTGATATTGAAGAGTTAGAAAATGGTAATTTTGGCGATGAAAAACAAGCTAGCAATATTAACGGAAAGGGTAAAAAAAACAAAAATTCTGGCGTTGATTTATCGGCGAAAGTAATTTCACTTGATGCTTTTCGCAAGAATAAAGTTGAATCCGATAATACTGACAACGACGATTAGTTATGATTTTTTTCTATCAATTTTTATTTTTAGTTTTTTCCTATTTAATTTCTTCAATCCCCTTCGGTTTTGTTTTAGCTAAAAAATATGCTAAAATCGATATTCGTCATCAGGGCTCAAAGAATATAGGTGCTACCAATGTTATGCGTTTGGTTGGAAAAAAATTGGCTTTTTTTACGCTAATTCTTGATGGCTTCAAAGGTGCGATCATGATTATTATTGCGCGTTTTGTTTTTTTCGATGTAAATAATCTGCACATGTTTTTGGTTATTGTTGGAGCGGTTTCGGTGCTTGGTCATATTTATTCGATCTATTTAAATTTCAAAGGAGGCAAGGGCGTTGCAACTGCAATTGCAGTGATTTTGGCTTTAGATTTTGCGGTAGGGATGTTGGCAATATTTTTCTGGATCATGGCTTTTTGCGCTTTTCGTATCTCTTCAATTTCATCATTAATTGCAATTTTTTCAACAGTGATATTATCTTCGGTGTACGGTGCACCATCATCGCAAATTGTTTTTTGTTTAGCTTTATTCATTTTGATTTTTGCACGTCATCGCGAAAATATTTTACGCTTAATGACGGGCGAGGAAAATAAATTTAAAAAATAATGGAAAAATTAATTCTTGCTCTCGATGTTGCCAATGCTGAATCAGCAAAAAGAATTATTGAGGAGTTAGATGAGCAGGTGCAATTCTACAAGCTCGGATTGGAGTTGATGATGAGTGATGAATATTTTGAAATTGTCAAATTTTTGAAAAATAAAAACAAAAAAATTTTCGCCGATCTAAAACTTTACGACATCTCGCAAACCATGGTTCGCGCTGTTGAAAATTTAAAAAAATATCAAATCGATCTTTTGACAATTCACACTGCGAGTAGCGATATTATGCGAAGCGTTGCGCAAGTAAAGGGAGAAATCAAAGTTGTTGCGGTGACAGTTCTTACCAATTTAGATAATGCGGATCTAAGGCAAATGGGATTTGATCCAAAATTTAGCCTTGAAGAATTGGTAAAAAATAAAACGCAAATGGCTCTAGAATCTGGGCTTGATGGCGTAGTAGCTTCAGCAAATGAAGCAAAAATTTTACGACAAAATTTTGGAAATAATTTTTTGATCGTTACGCCAGGAATTCGTTTGCAACAAATTGCCAATGACGATCAAAAGCGTACTGCTAGCGTTGCAGAGGCAATAAAAAATGGCGCTTCACATTTGGTAGTTGGAAGGCCAATACTTCAACAGCAAGATATTAAAGCCAGCGCAAAACAATTTATTAATGCCATCAATGAAGCTAGTAGAAATTCTTAAAAAAATAAAAACATCTCATGAAATAATTGCCAATCATCAGGCAATTGCTGAAATCGAAATATTTGATATCGCTATTGATTCTAGATTGGTTAAAAAAAATACTATTTTTTTTGGCATGCGAGGTAAAAAAAGCGATGGAGCAGAATTTGCCTTGCAATCAGCTATTCAAGGTGCGCAAGCAATTGTCATTTCTAAAAATTCTAAATTTAATCTTGATAATCTTCTCAAGCAATATCCACAAATTGCGCTAATTATTTGCGAAGATAATTTTTCGTTATTGGTTGAATTTTTACAAATTTTTTATCAACCTTTGCCTAAAAATATTTATGCAATTACTGGAACCAACGGCAAGACTTCGAGCGTTGAATTTATTCGTCAAATTCTTAGTTTTTTAAATGTAAAATCCGCTTCAATTGGCACGCTGGGTGTAAATTGTGAAAATGTTGATAGGCAAGATTTAATAAATTTTAATCTTACCACGCCTGATATCGTAGCGCTTTACAAAAATCTGCATATTTTAAAAAAATTTGCAATTGATGACGTGGCAATTGAAGTGAGTTCTATTGGCTTGGATCAAGGAAGAATTGCTGGATTAGAAATCGCTACTGCAGGTTTTACAAATTTTACGCAAGATCATCTTGACTACCACTTAACCATGGAAAAATATTTTTTTGCTAAATTGCAATTATTTACAAAATATTTACAGCACAACGCTTGCGCTGTTCTAAATGCTGATGTTAAGGAGTATAGTGAAATTGAAAAAAATTGTCAAAAACGGCAAATAAAAATTATTGATTACGGTTTTTTGGCGCAAAAATTAAAGCTGATTAAAATTGATCAACAAAAAATATTTTTTGAATTTAATGGCAAGCAATATCAATTTGAAATGTCAGCGAGTGGCGATTTTCAAGCTTTTAATCTACTTTGTGCATTAGGTTGCGTTTTATCAAAACATAATTTAAATGAAGATGATTTAAAGCATTTAATGAAAAAATTTTTGCAATTAAAAAGCGCTCAAGGAAGAATGCAAAAAGTTGCGCAATTAAAAAATAATGCGCAAATTTTTATTGATTTTGCACATTCACCCGATGCCTTGGAAAACGTCCTTAAACAAACTAGGTCAATGCTTGATAACAAAAAATTATCCAATAAAATTTCACCCAAACTTATTGTTTTGTTTGGTTGCGGAGGTGATCGTGATAAACAAAAAAGACCGCTAATGGGAAGAATTGCCTGTGAATTAGCCGATATTGTTATCGTCAGCGATGATAATCCGCGCAGTGAAAATCCGCAAGCAATTCGTCAAGAAATTTTAAATGGCTGTATACAAAAAAAAGTTGTTGAAATTGAGGATCGCAGACTTGCTATAATTGAAGCTATAAAAATTCTCAAAGATAATGATATTTTAATTTTGGCTGGAAAAGGTCATGAAAAATATCAAATTATTGGTGATAAAAAAATTGATTTTGATGAGGAGCAAATTGTAAAAAATGCCATTAAATAATTTTCTCAATCCTAGTTTTAACCTTGATTTTAAAGATCTCTATCACTTAAATGGTTTGGAAAAATTACAGCAAAAATTTAGTAATTTTTTGCAAGAAAAAGATTATAACATTTATCAACAGTTTTTAGTAAATAAAAGTAGTGATTCACAGTTATTAATTAATGTTGCTAAATATCTTGAAGAATTCTTGGTTGATTTATTTATGATTAAGCAAGAAAATCAAGCATTAAGACTTTATTATCAAGGCTTAGACATAATTTATCAAATTAGACGCGATTACATTCAGCGTTATATCGCTAAAAAATTTCAAGTTTCTGATCTTGAAAAAATGACGATTGATTCACAAGAAATTCTTAAAAAATTATCTTTACAAAATCTTGAAATTAACGATCTTGAAATGCAATTAGCTAAGATGATTAGCGAAGAAATTAATTTAGAAATTATAGAAAAATATTGCATTTGGGCTTTATTTTCTAGGGCTGGAAAAAAATTTCATCAAGCGGGAAGTTTATTCATTATTCCGCAAAAAGTTGATAAACAAGATCTGCTTAAAAATCAAAATTATCAAGAATCGCCAGACATTACAGGCATTAGAGGATTTGATTTAATCGATAATGGCTATTCGCGTCAACGCGTTCACTGCGAAAGTAAATATTGCCTTTATTGTCACAAGCAAAATAAGGATTCTTGTCGTACTGGTTTGATCGACAAAAATACCCAAAAAATAAAA
>CAILUF010000065.1 GCA_903837365.1 uncultured Alphaproteobacteria bacterium
CTTTTTTTATTTTTAAAAGCAAATATAATAACAATAAAATTTAAAATCTAATAAAATTTTAAAGAAAATAATTTCACTAAAAAAACTTTTTTAACAATAAAATTAAAAGCAAAATGACAATTCTAAAAATCAAAAAATTAGATAATTCGCAAGGTCTAAATCTTCCTAGATACGAAACTTCAGGAAGCGCTGGCATGGACCTAGTGGCTGGTATCGGTGAAGATATTATTATCAAATCACATGAAAGTAAATTGATAAAAACCGGTATCGCAATTGCCTTGGAAAAAGGTTATGAAGCACAAATTCGTCCACGATCTGGCTTAGCTTTAAAAAATGGTATAACAGTTTTAAATACTCCCGGAACCATTGACTGCGATTATCGCGGAGAAATTTGTGTAATTCTCATCAATCACGGCAAGGAAGATTTTATTGTCAGTAAAGGCATGAGAATCGCGCAAATGGTTATCAGCAAATATGAGCAAGCTGAAATTGTCGAGGTTAACGATTTAGACGAAACATTGCGAGGCAAAGGGGGATTTGGCTCAACCGGAGTTTAATTAATTTATTTTAAAATTAAACTTAGTTCATTTAATTTAATAATCCATTTTTTCGTATTTAAAATAATGAAATGGTATTATTGAACTTCTAGCGCTAAAATTATTTTTTTAACTAAGTTTTATTGCCCATTTTGTCGATAAATATTTTTCAATATCTTGATATTCATCGACCTTCAAAACGCGATCGAAAATTATAACTTCACCAATGTGACCAATGAAACCTTCACTATAAGCAAAGGGCTGACAAGAATTTCCTAATCTAATATTGCGTGGAAAGGGGTTGGCTCCTGCATTTCCAGCGGTATTTTGAACGCCGTTATTTCTAAAAAATGAATTTGCACCATTGTAAATTAAGGTTACAATGTAGGGTTTTTTTAATTGGAAACTTCCTTGCAGATTAGATGCTCCAGCATGCATATGGCCTGCTGTAGATGTGTTCGATTCAATAAGGAAACAAAATTGCGAGCAAGTTGTATTATCAAAAACATAATTTCTTTGATTGCTATTTTGCGTCATTAATACCACAAAAATTGTTTTGGTGCTATTACTTATTGCACTTACACCGACTTCAAACCAACCACCGCCCGAAAAGTAAATGGACGGAAGATTGTTAATGCCACTTGCGCGGTAGATAGGTTGAGTGTTATATGAAATTGCCGTTGCTTTGGTAGTGGTAAATTTATTCATATCAAACCATCGATTGACGATTGCGCCATCTTGCGCTTCAGCTTCAACTAAACTTTCTGCTTGCGTAGTTTCAAGCCACAAAACCAGATCTTTGATACTGTTGACGGGAGAATTATTGATAAGTTGACGAAGAGCTTGAGTTTTGAATTCCTTGATCAATCTTGAGCTTTGCGTTACTCCAGCAACAAGGATACCGATAATTAAAATAACAATTGAAAGTTCAATTAAAGAAAAGGCATTATTTTTTTTCATAGAAAAATTAAAATGATTTATGCGAATAAAATTATTTTGTAAATTAAAAATTTTTAAAAAAAACAAAATAAATCTTCGAATCTGTCTTCAGGTAATAAACTACTATTTAATAAATAACAAAAAATAAAAATTCAAAAATTTTTTTCAAATAAATCTTGCGCAGATTCTTGAATAATATCAATTTCTTCCTTACTCTTTCTTGCAAGATTAGCGTATGGATAAAATAATCGCGCATTTTTTTTTAATTTATCTTGATGTTTTATCAAAAAATTCCAATACAAATAATTGAAAGGACAAGCATTTTTGCCAGTAGTTTTTTTTACATCATAAAAACAATTTTTACAAAAATTTGACATTTTGTTGATGTAATTTCCGCTTGCGCAATATGGCTTGGAAGCAACAATTCCTCCATCGGCGTAAATTGCCATGCCATGAGTATTTGGTAATTCAACCCATTCAAAAGCATCGATGTAAACTGCCAAATACCAATCATTAATTTGCGCAGGTGAAATTTCACAAAGTAGCGCAAAATTACCAGTGATCATTAAGCGCTGAATATGATGGCTGTATGCATTATCGTGCGTTTGTTTGATGACATTTTTTAAACAATTTAAATTTGTTTTATCACTATCCCAGTAAAATTCTGGGAGATTTTTTTGGGCATCAAAATAATTCAGCTCTTTGTAATTGGGCATAAAGTGCCAATAAATTCCCCGAACATATTCTCGCCAACCAATAATTTGGCGAATGAAACCTTCGGCACTTGCTAAATCGCACTGACCTTGCAAATAAGCTTGCTCAACTCGTTTACAAATTGCTAAAGGATCAAGCAAACCAATGTTAATATAAGCTGAAATAACGCTATGAAAACCGAAATCTATATCTTCGCGCATTGCATCTTGATAAATTCCAAAATTTGCCAAACGATTTTCAATAAAATCATCGAATTGCGCATTCGCCTCTGAAGCGCTAATTGCATATAAAAAATTATCTGTTTGTCCAAAATTTTTAGGAAATTTTTTATTTACCAAATCAATTACCTCGGCAATTATTTTAGCAATAATTTCGCCACGCTGAATTTTTAATAAAGGTTTGGCCTTAATATCTTTAGGCATTGATTGACGATTTTGTTGATCGTAATTCCACTTACCACCAATTGGTTTTAACTGATAATTCTTTGGGGAATTATTTGGGGAATTCTTTGGTGATTTTTCCATTAATAAACCGGTTTTTTTGCGCATTAAATGGTAAAAATTTTCCATCAATAATTGTTTTTTTTCTTTTACAAAATTTGCAAATTCATGATGACTGGCAATAAAACGCGTATCATTTCGTATCTCATATTCGATTAAATTTTCACTAAAAAATTGATCAAACATTTTTAAAACTCGATATTCACTAGGCTCAGTAATTACAACCTTTTGTGGCCGATATTGTTCGATATTTTTTTTTAATTCTTTAATAAAATTATGCTGATTTTTTGGATCATCAAGCTTGGTGTAGTGAACTGTAAAACCAAGATCGGCAATTTCTTTTGCAAAATTTCTCATCGCAGAAAAAATCAATACCAACTTTTTTTTATGATGACCAACATAACTTGCTTCTTCGTGAACTTCCGTCATTAATACTGCATCTTTTTTGGGATCAAAGCCTTCTAGAGAGCTGATTGCAAACGATAATTGATCGCCCAAAATAAAAATTAAATTACGCATAAATTTCCAAAGATTTCAAATTATTTTTTTAAAATTAAGATCACAAAACTTAATATTGATAATAAAATCAATCAAGTTCAAAGTGATTTTCAATATTATTCAAATTTCTTAAAAACATTTATGAAAAATCAAAATTCACAAATTTTAAAAACTGTTTTAATCACCGGAGGAACTGGTTTCATTGGTAGCGCATTATGCACAGATTTAATTAAAGATAATTATAAGTTAACTGTTTTAACTAGAAACAAACAATTAAAAAATAATTCCACAATTTCCTTTGTTAGTGATTTAGATTCAATAGATTTTAATTTTGACATCGTTATCAATCTCGCAGGCGCAAGCATCGCGGTAAATTGGAACAAAAAAAATCAGCAAGAAATTTACGATAGTCGTATCAATATTACTAAAAAAATTGTTGAAAAAATCAACAATAGCGCAACTCCCCCACGCTTACTAATTAGCGGATCGGCAATTGGTATATATCCACAACAAACTCCCCAAAATATTGCTGAAGATTATTTAACAAATGACTTACAAAACATTGCAATTAATCCTCAAAATTCTTCGCTTGATTCGCAAACTTCATTCGCCCAAAAACTTTGCTTTGACTGGGAAAAAACTGCCCTGCAAGCGCAAAATAAAACTCGCGTTGTTTTACTTAGAACTGGAATCGTTCTGGGTAAAAAAAATAATAATCTCGATGGCTTTTTAAAGAAAATTTATTGGCCTTTTTTTCTGGGAGTTGGCGCTAAAATTGGCGATTCCAAACAACAAATGAGCTGGATTGCTTTGGAAGATATTATTGGCATCATCAAATTAATTATTGATGATGAAAAAATTTCTGGACCAATAAACACAACATCTCCTTCGCCAATTTCCAATCAAAAATTTAGTGAAACTTTTGCTAAAATTTTAAATCGTCCTTGTTTTTTTTCGTTACCAAGTTGTTTTATAAAACAGGTATACGGTCAAATGGGCGAAGAGCTCATGCTTTCAAGTCAAAGTATTGCACCCAAAAAAGCTTTACAGCATAACTATCAATTTCAATTTTTAGAAATAGAAAAATGCTTAATTAATATTTTTAAAAAATAATTTTTTACATGCTTAGCGAACTTGATAATCAAAGATATTTACGCAATATTCTCATGCCAGAAATTGGCGAAGAAGGTCAGATAAAACTTCTTAACAGTAAAGTTTTGGTGATTGGAGCAGGAGGTTTGGGTTCGTCAATTTTATTTTACTTAAGTGCTTGCGGTATTGGAAATATTGGCATTGTTGATGATGATAAGGTTGAGCTTTCCAACCTTCAACGTCAAATTATTCACAATGAAAATGATCTCGATAATTTCAAAGTTGCAAGTGCAAAACAAAAAATTCTCGCCTTAAATTCACAACTTAAAATTGATATTTATCCTTGTCGCGCGGATTACGATAACCTTGAATCGATCGCCAAAAATTATGATTTGGTTATAGATGCAAGCGATAATTTTTACACGCGTTTTGTAATTAATAAAATTTGCCATCATTTACGCAAACCGATGATTTACGGCGCAGTAAAAGGTTTCGTTGGTCAAGTTAGTGTTTTTAAATCTTATTGCGATAATAATCCTTGCTACGGATGTTTTAATCCCAATCAAACTGATAAAAACTTTGATTTACCACTCAGCCAAAAAGGCATTATTGGTGCAGTCGCAGGAAATATCGGTACTCTTCAAGCAATATCCGCTATAAAAGAAATTTTACAAATCGGCGAAGATCTTGTGGGCAAGATAATTCACCATGATTTTTTAAAAAATAATTTTCGAAAAATTACTTTAAGAAAAAATCCTAGTTGCAAAATTTGTAACGATCATTAAAAATACAAACTTTGATTGATAAATTGCGATTTTTAATTTTAAATAGCATATTTAATAAAATAATTTGCGGGTGTAGCTCAACGGTAGAGTTCCAGCCTTCCAAGCTGGCCGTGAGGGTTCGATTCCCTTCACCCGCTCCAAATTATTATTATAAATTTGTTTAAATTTTAAGCGATTAAAATAATTTCAATTATCAATTACAAATAAAATAATGGAGAGGTGGCCGAGTGGTCAATGGCAGCAGACTGTAAATCTGCCCGCGTAAGCGTTCGCAGGTTCAAATCCTGCCCTCTCCACCATTTTCACCAAGATTTCAAAATTAGTTTTGTCGATTAGCTACCAACATTTTCTAACCATTTCTATTGTTTTTTAATATAAATTCTTAACCTTGAGTAATAAAAATTTATTTAAATTAAATACTAAATTTCTACCCGCTGGTGATCAACCCCAAGCGATTGACAAGTTAATCGCAGGTCTTGAAGCCAAAAAAAAAGATCAGGTTTTGCTTGGCATTACTGGCTCGGGCAAAACTTTTACAATGGCTAACATTATCGCCAAAACGCAACGCCCTGCCCTAATCATGGCTCACAACAAAACTTTAGCAGCGCAGTTATATGGCGAGATGAAGGAATTTTTTCCTGAAAATGAAATTGGTTATTTCGTTTCTTTTTACGATTATTATCAGCCCGAAGCTTATGTTGCTAAAACCGATACTTTCATTGAAAAAGATAGCTCGATTAATGAACAAATTGATCGCCTTCGTCACACTGCTACTCGCGCACTTTTTGAAAGAAGAGATACAATC
>CAILUF010000066.1 GCA_903837365.1 uncultured Alphaproteobacteria bacterium
ATCATTTCGCAAACGGAATATATGTTTGTAAACAATGCGAATCGCCTTTATTTTCCAGCGAAAGTAAATTTCATTCACATTGCGGTTGGCCAAGTTTTGACGATGAAATTAATCAAGCAGTTAAAAAAATTTTAGATGAAGATGGCAAAAGAATGGAAATAGTTTGCGCCAATTGTGGTGGACATCTAGGACATATTTTTTATGGCGAAAACTTCACCAAAAAAAATCAAAGATATTGCGTCAATTCTTTGAGTTTAAATTTCTGCGACAAGTTGTAAATTCTGATCTAATGCCAAATAATTTATCACTTTCAAATAAATTCACTTCAACTCTCAAATGATGGCTTTTGAATTAATCATTCTAACTTAATCTTTTTGGCTGTAGATTAATTTCAGCTGCGCTTTATTATTTTATTTCAAAAATACCTTTCCTAAATACCTTTCCTAAAAACGCTAATTTTAAAGGTGAATTAGCATTATTCACAAATAATACAACTTCAAAAAAAATTCTTAATTGGCTATGAAAAACTTTGTTATAAGAAATTTAAGTTAAAGATAATTTAAATAACCACGTTATCTTACAATTTAATTTTTATAACAAGTATGCCTCAAATCAATGATATTGAAGATGCATCTATACAGAAAGCATTAAATCAAGATTATGTTCAAAAGGGTGAGGCTGATTCTGCTTATCTAGATGAAACTAGACAAGGAATTAATGATGCAAATTCTGAAAATGAAGAGATGAGCTTGATAGCAAAGGTTACTATTGAAGCTATAAATGAAGAAGCTTCTAGTTTATCAAAAAATATTTATTCTGAACATGAAATTCATTTAAAACCTTGTTTAATTGATTGCTTATCTCTAGATCCAGATTTAGCCAGAAAGATAGATAGCGATTATTCATTATGTCATTATGGCTTGCCATTAAAATCAAAAATTGATTTTGTTACTAGATTTAAAGAAAATATTTCTACTAAGGTAAATGCAAGAATAAAAGATGTTACCGATGCTTACGGAGCTCTGCTTCAAAAAGAAAGATTAGAACTTCGAGATATAAAAAAATTTACAGAATCATTGCAATTAAGTTGTGGTATAAAAATAAATCCAACTGATTTATCGAGCGATTTTTATAGCAACCAAGATTCTTTAACGGGGAAATTAAGTCCCGAAATACTAAAAACAAAAAAACAATTTTCTGAATTTTTAGAAGAAAAATTAATCAGCATATTTCAATCATCAAAAACCTCTCAGGATAATCCTTCACAGGACTTTCCATTAAATTATTACGATCACATTAAAGATCTAGATTTATTTGATGAAGATGGTCTTATCGATTTTAAAAAGATTCATAATTTACTTGAATTATTTAATTTGGTAAATTGCGAAACTAAAGATGATATAATTATTCAGCAAAACAAGATGATTGCTGGTCTGCTTATCCTGAAAGACATGATAACAATTTCAGAGGATTATCAAAAATTTTATTATTTTGATCTATTCAACAAGATTGATTCTAATGTTTTAATTTATAAAAAATTATTTAAGAAAAAAGGAAATTTAGAATTAAATAAACACATAGATAAGCTTATAAATTCTATTGAAAAAAATTATGAGAAAGACTTAGAGGATTATCAAAATAAATTATCTCAAGAATTTGCAAGCGTTGATCCTGAAGATCGTTATAGAGAAATGAATTATTGCGATAATCTTGTTAAATTGGGAATAGAGGGAAATAGCTCGCAATTAAAGAGTCAATTACGCACAATTGATAATATTTATTATGAAAAATTATTAAATTTATTTCTTTATTTTGGGCAAAAAAGAGCCATTAAAATCATGATCGATGAAAATAAACTTTCATCACATTTACAATTTAGACGATTATTATTTAAGAAATTTACATATGCGATATACAATCATAATGTTAGTGAGGCAAGAAATATTTTCGAGTTAATGACAAAAAAAGATAAAAATTTTTCAATATCTTTTTTACAGCAAAAGCCCTATTATCTAAGAGATATTGAACTAACTCCATCAATTATAAAATTATTAATAGAAAATGAATTTGATAAAAAAATTTTGATCGAAAGAGTATTTTTGAGTGATCATCCCAATAAAAAAATCATTGAAGCAATCGTAAATTCTATCGAGGACGAAACAAAAAAATATACATTTATAGACGATAACTATCAACTACTGGATTATCTTATTCGCTCAGATTATCCAATCGATCCGTTGATAAAAAATTGTAAAAATTTAAAAGCTCTGGGGCAAGTTATTACCAGTTTAGATGATGGGGAGAAAAAAAATATATTAATTAGAAAAGTTAATGAACATTTTTATAGCGCTCTAGCAAATGATCAAATTGAGAAGGCTTTAAATTTAATAAAGAACTTTAATTTTATAAAAACTATTGATGAAACTTTTACTAAAAATATAATTGCCTCATTAAATAAAATTGCCATAAAAGCCGTTGAGAGAGATGATTTAGATGTAATTAAAAAACTTCAAGAACTTCACTTTGATTTAAAGAATATTATTGATTATAGAGGATTATCATTAATTAATATTGCTACTATTAAGAATAATTTAGGGATGTTAAAAATTTTAATAGAAGATGCAAAAATTTCACCTTACTCAACAAATACTAAGGGCGAAACCATTCTTCATAGAGCATGCTATCTTGGACATAATGAAATTGTAAAATATTTATTAGAAAAAAAATGCAATATTTATGCCAAAACTTCAGATGGTAAAACTCCTTATGATTATGCTATAGAAGGTGGACGTAGTGAAATTGTTAAATTGTTAAAAAATTACATTAGCAGTGAAAGTGAAAAAAATCCTTTAGATCCTGCTCTTAGAACAAATAGTGCACCAAGGAATAGAACAATCTACAATCGTCCTGACACTCCAGCGAGTCATTCCAGTAGAAAAGTTAGAGAGAAAAAAGATTCGCTAGAAACTGAAATGTTTAAAGAAATAGATCGATGCATTTGTAGTGATCAACTGAGCCTAGAAGGAAAGGTTGTAAGATTAATTTATTACATTAACTCTTCCAATCAAGAATATAAGATTTTACCTATTCAAATGCTCATTCAGCAAAATAAAATTGAAATATTTAAGGAATTAATAAGACATCCAGCTTTCCTGGTTGATGCAGAATTTATCGATAAAATTAAAAGCATTGCCAAGATTAATGGCAAAAAAAATTTCGAAGGAGAATTGTTGAGTTTTAAAAGAGAATTAGATTCAAAGAAATCAAAACCCAATACCACCACAATAACAAGAACGCCTAAATCAAATGAGAAAGGAGCAATGTCACGTAAACTTCAAGACATCGTTCACCAAACAAGAGGAGAAGGAATTAACGTATATTAGTTAAATCAATAAATTTTTTTTAATTGATACCATTTTGGGCGAGAATTTTGTCGATTATTAATTGAAAAATTTTAGAGAATTTCAAATTAAATTGAGCTATGATAAATTAATTTATCATCCCGTTAATTTGGTGATCCCACATCTCCTTAAACTTTCCGTGATTTCGATTAACAAGATTTTCAAAACTATCATCTTCGCTGATTTTTCCATCTTCTAAAACAATGATGCGATCCATATTTTTGATGGTTGAAAGGCGATGGGCAATGGCAATTACCGTAATATTTTTTAATTTCAAAATCTCTAAAATTGATTGCTGAATTTCACTTTCGGTTTTGGAATCTAGCGAAGAAGTTGCTTCGTCAAGAATTAAAATCGATGCGTTTTTTAATAGAGCTCGCGCAATGGCGATTCGCTGTTTTTGTCCACCCGAAAGCTTGACTCCTCTTTCGCCAACCAAAGTATCATAACCATTGGCTAAAGAAAAAATAAAATCGTGAATATGCGCTTTTTTTGCAGACTCAATCACATCTTCGCGTGAAGCGTTCGTGTTGCCATAAGCAATATTATCAAAAATACTGCGATGAAATAACGCCGGATCTTGCGGAATTACCGCAATATTTGCACGTAAATCGTCGTTATTAATTTCTGTTATACTTTGTTTATTTATGCTAATTATACCGGAATAGTTAATAAAAACTTTTAAAAGTAAATTTACTAAAGTTGATTTTCCGGCACCCGAATAACCTACGAGCCCAATCTTTTGACCCGGATTTATCATTAAACTAAAATCACGCAAAACTAAATTTTCACTATATTTAAAATTAACATTTTCAAAAATAATTTGCGGATTTGTTATTTTTAAATTTTGCAATTTATTATTTTCTTTAACCAAATTTTTCTCATCAAAAATTGCAAATGCCTCACTCAATTGTCCATAATCATTAATCAAACCATCGACGTGCTGAAGCATTACCCACGAATAATCAAAGAGATGAAACATCAACGCCAAAACCAACACAAAATCGCCGATTGAAATAATATTTTGTTGACGTAAATCAATCATTAAAAACAAAGTTACAATTGGCAAAACCGCGTAAACTAAACCAATCCAAAAATGATTAATATTAATAAACCAAATTCTTTTTTTCTCTAAATTTACAAAATCATCATTGGCATTTTTCAATAAATTTTTTTCAAAATTGCGATTGGCAAA
>CAILUF010000067.1 GCA_903837365.1 uncultured Alphaproteobacteria bacterium
AAATTTTTTGAGTTACTCTAAAATTTTTGGAAAAAAACTTGCGCAACTTGCTAATCATGATCAAAAAGTTTTAGCAATCACCGCCGCGATGCCTTCTGGAACTGGTCTTGACGAATTTGCTAAAATTCATCCTGATAAAATTTTTGATGTAGGAATCGCCGAACAACATGCGGTAACTTTTTGCGCAGGTCTAGCAACTGAAGGACTAAAGCCATATTGTGCAATTTATTCAACTTTCTTGCAACGTGCTTACGATCAAGTAGTTCACGATGTGGCGATTCAAAAATTGCCAGTTCGTTTTATCATTGATCGCGCAGGATTCGTTGGGGCAGATGGTCCAACCCATGCAGGATCATTTGATATTGCGTACTTAATTAACTTACCGCATTTTATGTTAATGGCTCCTAGTGATTCTTCAGAACTAATAAAAATGTTAAACACTGTTAATAAAATTGATGATTGCCCATCGGCAATTCGCTTTCCACGAGGAGATAGTAATCAAGAAATTGATTTTGACGATCAAGAAATTTTAGAAATTGGCAAAGGACGAATTATTGAAAATGGCGAAAGCGTTGCCATTCTAGCTTATGGAACTATTTTACAAAATGCTCTCAAGGCTAGCGAAATTTTACGCAAAGAATTTAATTTAAAAATTACCATCGCCGATGCTAGATTCGCCAAGCCTTTCGATCAAAATTTAGTTCTTGATCTAGTAAAAAATCATCAATTGCTAATTACCATTGAGGAGGGAGTAATTGGTGGATTTGGCAGTGTAATTGCAAAATTTTTACATGAGAGTGGAGCTCTTGATAATTCAAAATGTAGGTTTCGCCAAATGGTTATGGCTGATCAATTTATTGAGCAAAATAAAATTGAAATAATGCAAGATCAAGCAGGAATTGGTGTTGAAGCGATTATAAATTTGATTAAAGAGCAAATTTTAAAATGATATGTTTGATAAATCATTCGATAAGCCATTAGCCGAAATTCTTAGACCACAAAAATTAGCAGATGTTATTGGCCAACAACATCTGTTAGAAAATAATGGGGCTTTGCAAGTTTTTAGTCAGTCAAAAAAAATTCCTTCACTAATTTTGTTTGGACCTACGGGAGTTGGAAAGACAACGATCGCCAAGCTTTTAGCAAATATGATTGATGCGAAATTTATTATGATTTCGGCAATTAGTTCAGGAGTTGCTGATTTAAAAAAAATCTTTGATGACATAAAAAATGAAAAAAAATTTTATGAAGCAAGTCAACAAAATCAAGATGATCCTCATGATCCCCATGATCATAATGATCAGGGACAGTCAAATTTATTTGTCCAAATTCCTGAAAAAAAACCTGAAAAAAAAATTTATAAAAAAACTTTATTAATGGTTGATGAAATTCATCATTTCAATAAAACTCAACAAGATTTATTTTTACCGGTAATCGAGGAAGGCTTGCTAATAATGGTTGGAACTACTACGCAAAATCCATCTTTTCACTTAAATTCTGCACTTTTATCGCGCTGTAAAATTTTACAATTGCAAGAATTAAATGATGATGATTTAGAAAAAATTTTACAAAGAGCAGAAAATATTTTACAACAAAAACTGTTATTAACCACTAAAGCTCGTCAACAATTAATATCTTTAGCATGTGGTGATGCGCGTTACTTAATCAACGCTTGCGAACAGATTTTTGCAAAACAAGATTCTCAAAATAATTTCCCAAAAAACTCCCAAATTAACCCTTCCAAAAATTTTCAAAATAATTCTCCAGAAAATTCTCCAGAAAATTTTCAGGAAATTTCTTCAAAAATTTCTCAAGAAAAACCTCAAAATAATTCTCCAGAAAATTTGTCAAAAAACTTGCCGATAAACTCTTTAGAAAATAATCAACAAAACCCTCAAGAAATTTTATTAGATGAATTTGAATTAGAAAAATTCATAAAAAAAAGAGCGGCAAATTTTGATAAAAAAGGTGATTTTCATTTTAATTTAATCAGCGCATTTCATAAATCACTGCGCGGCAGCGATGTCGACTCCGCGCTTTATTACCTTGCACGCATGCT
>CAILUF010000068.1 GCA_903837365.1 uncultured Alphaproteobacteria bacterium
GATTTTAAAATAATAAATAATTACAAACAAAAGTAACAAGAAATTACTATTGCTAAATTAAAATTGTAGAAAATAAATTTTCAGTATAATTTGGTGAAAATAATTAGTAAAACTAAATATTAAAATATTATGAAAGACAATATTATAAATTTTTTAAAAAATCCAAAAGTGCAATTAGCTTTATTTACGCTATTGTCAGTTATCATGGCGATTGGATTTTTTGGAGATCCCAATATTCCGGGAGTTGAGACAGCTGCATCAACCTCAGCCACTCCAGCTGCTGCCACCGGTGCCGGTGCTGCCGGTACTGCCGTAACAACTGCTCCAGCTGCTGCCACCGGTGCCGATGCTGCCGGTACTGCCGGTGCTGCCGCAACAACTTCTACTGCCGGTACTGCCGCCGCTCCAGCTGCATCTGTCGCTGCTACTCAAGTTGCCACTGCTTCTTCAAAATATTTAATAGCGACTTTATCACCAATGACTGCTGGTTTTGCACTCTTACCATTCATTATATCTATCTTAGGTATAGGCTTTTCTTTGATGGGAATCTATAAAGAAAGGACAGAGCATAAAAGAGGTAAGGCAGCAAAAAGAATAGAATTTATAGATAATGAAAAAACCGTACTTAATACAAAATTTGATAAATTATTTGCTGAGAAAATTGATAAAGCTAAGGGTCAGGACGGAAATGTAATTACTTCAGAAGTAATTCAAGAAATTAAAAGATATGTAAATGATATATCAATATTAGATCATGCTGATTCAAAAATTGATAAAATTCCTGCTGCAGGAGGTGCTGCTTTAGCAGCAGGTAAATTAAAGTTTAGTGAACTTTTTGAGAATTATAGTATTAAAAATGAAGTTGATGAACTTAGAAAGATAAGAAAAGAAATTAAAGTTTATGAGGTGATCCAACAAAAAGATCTTAAAAAAACTATATCAGAAATAGATAGTGAAGTAAATGCGGACACAAGTATAAACGTCCCCCAAGGAATTAGAACCATAGCTGTAACTAAACTTGCTGCAGCTAAAAAACAGACTACAAAAATCCCATCTAGAGATTGAATTATTTATTAAAATTAATTCTTGGATCAATAAATTGATAAATAAAGTCAGTTAAAATATTACAAATCAAGGCAATTAAACTGAAAATAAAAAGAGTTGCAAAGATCAATGAATAATCGCGATTGATCATGGCTTCGTAGGTTAGAAGGCCAAGGCCATCGAGACAAAAAATAATCTCAATAAGCATAGAACTAGTAAAGAAAATCGTAATTAAAACACTTGGTAAATTGGCCAAAACAATCAGCAAAGCATTGCGAAAAACATGGCGATAAAGAATTTGATTTTGCGATAAGCCTTTGGCGTAAGCAGTGATGACATAGTTTTTTCTTATTTCTTCGATAAAAGAATTTTTACAAAAAAAAGTTAGTGACGCAAAACCACCAACAACAATAGCAATAGTTGGTAGAAAAATATGCCATAAATAATCAAGAATTTTTGAAAATAAATTTAATTCATTAAAATTGTCAGAGCTTAAGCCTCTAAGCGGAAAAATATTAAAAAAATTTCCTCCACAAAATAAAATCATTAATAAAATTGCAATTAGAAAAGCTGGGATGGCATGTAAAAAAATTATCACTGAACTGCTCCATAAATCGAATTTAGATCCGTCGCTAACGGCTTTTTTTATGCCAAGTGGAATTGAAATTAAGTAGATAAGTAAAGTCGTCCAAAGGCCTAAGGAGATGGAAACGGGAAGTTTTTGCAAAATCAAATCGGTAATTTTTTTATCTTGAAAAAAACTTTCGCCGAAATCAAAAGTTATAAATTTTTTGATCATTAAAAAAAATCTTTGTGATAATGGCAAATCAAAGCCATAAAGTTTTTCAATTTTAATTAATATCTCGCTATCAATGCCTTGCGAACCTTGATATTTAAGGTTAGAATCGATATTTGCATTATTATTAAAAATGTTTTTTTCAAAATTATTATTGCTGATTTCGCCATCAAATTTGGTATGATTAATTTGGGCTATGAATCTTTCCACTGGTCCACCCGGAGCGGTTTGGATAATTAAAAAATTTAAAAACATTATAATAAATAATGTTGGAAAAATTAATAAAATTCTTTTGAAAAAATATAAATACATTTTTTTAAATTGATTAGATTAATAATAATTAAAACTCAATAATTTTAAACTTAATTAATTGAAAATTAGTTTTAATATATTTTGCTAAGTTGCGCTTATTAAAGACCAGTCGGGATCAATTGCTCCTTCATTTTTTGGCGTAGGTATTTCATATTCATGACCAGTGATTATGTCAACGCTGTAAAGGCGTGGAATTGAATCGCGACCATATGGACCTTTCTTTTTGGAGTAGATTAAATAACGACCATTTGGTGACCAGCGTGCTCCTTCAACTAAATAAGCGGTGGTAAGAATTTTTTCAGCGCGACCATTTGGTGTCATCGTTCCAACCATAAATTGTCCAGATTTAATTTTTGTAAAAGCAATTAATTTTCCATCGGGAGACCAAGATGGTTTAGAATATGAGCCTTGACCTTGACTGATTCGTGAGGTATAAGATCCGTTAGAATTCATCACATAAAGTTGTTGACCAGCTTGACGATCAGAAGAAAAGACGATAAGCTTTCCATCGGGGGAGTATGAAGCTGTGGTGTCTATAGCAGGATTTTTAGTTAACCTTTTGGCAAAATTTTCGGCAATATTCATTTCATAAATATCGCAATTACCGTCAATTATTGCTGATAAAATTACTAGATTATCATCAAGAGGATGGGGCGAACTAGCAAAAGTTGTTGCATAAAATCCGCCAAGTTTTTCAGTATTTTTATTGCGCAAATCAAGTGAAAAAATTTGCGGTTTATTTTCATAGTAACGAAGATAGTAAATTAGATTTTGATTTTTGGTAAAATTCGGAGTTAAAACTAACTCATTATCATTGGTTAAATTACGATAATTTTCACCATCAAAATCAATCATATTAATTTTTTTGATGCGCTGATTTATTGGTCCGGTTTCACCAACATAAACGATCCTCGAGGAAAAATGACCAACTGCTTCACGTGATACAGCCTTAAAAATTTCATTTGAAATGCTATTAGCTAGCTGTCGATAATTATGCCGAGAAGCAAGGTAATGTTTGCCGAAATCTTGCTTCTTATCATTGATGTCCCACATGCGAATCTTTAATTCTAAATCACCTTGATCATTATAGTTAAATTTTCCAATTAGCAAACCAGCTATATTTTGATTTTGAAATTTTAAGAAATTGGGAATGGATTCTATGTCAATAATTTGCTCTTGAGCATTGGCATCAGTAGGTCCGTGATCAATAAATTGAACTAAATTAGTGCTGTTAAGATTTTTAATTATGCGGTTTTTTATTTCTAAAATATCGCCATTAAGATTTTCATCTTGATTGCTAAAGCCATAAATTAAAATTTTACTTTTTTCAATTCCATCGTCAGTAATGGTGAAATTAATAGCTCCCATCCCTTGTTTTACTTGAGTAAAACACAAAAGTGTTGCAATTATAATCGAATTAATAAAAGGTTTAAATAATTTCATTTTACTATTTAGTTTATGATGATTATCATGAGTTTACAATAATTGTTAACAAATATTATAAGGTTTCAATAATAATATTATTATTAGTGAAAACGCAAAGTTGTGAAGCAATTATCATTGATCTTTCAACAATTTCCTTGGCAGAGAAATTATCAACTGAGGCAAGAGCCCGTGCAGCGGAGAGTGCATAATTTCCACCAGAGCCAATGCCAATAATCCCGTCCTCAGGTTCCAAAACATCGCCATTGCCAGTTAAAACCAATGAAATATTTTTATCGACAACGATCATCATCGCTTCAAGTCGACGTAAATATTTATCAGTTCGCCAATCCTTAGCAAGTTCCACGCAAGCTCGCATTAATTGATTTGGATATTGCTCTAATTTTGATTCTAGTCTCTCGAAAAGAGTAAAGGCATCTGCAGTTGCTCCTGCAAATCCTCCGATTATTGATCCATCACCTAATTTTCTAATTTTTTTAGCATTAGATTTTAAAATAGTATTGCCAAGTGAAACTTGTCCATCCCCAGCAATTGCCACCTGATTATTCCTTCTCACCGAAAGAATAGTAGTAGCGTACATTTGTTTGGGGTTGTTATGTTCAAACATAAATTGATTTTTATTAAAATTGAGTTTATAAAATTGCAATCAAAAAATCCTTAGAATTTTTTTCACAACAATTTGTAATTAGTAAAAAATTACTTTGTTATTTAAACTTTTGCAATTTAATTTTGGATAAAAATTAAATATTTTTTAATTGGATTTTCTGAGCCGCCAGGCTCCTGATCTCCCTCTGATGCGCTGGC
>CAILUF010000069.1 GCA_903837365.1 uncultured Alphaproteobacteria bacterium
AAGGCTTGCCAATAAGCAAGTAACTTTGCGAATAAGAAACAAGTAACTTTGCCAATAAGAAATAGAAAGATAAGAAATAGTAAAGATAAGATAACGAAGGCAATGAAAATAATGATCGAGCAATATTTTTAAACTATTTTAAATTATTTTTTTTAAATATTTGCAAATATTTTTCGTAAAGATCAGGACGAAATTTGGCAGTATATTCCTTGGCTTGTTGCAAACGAAATTGTTTAATTTTTAAATGATGTCCAGATAATAAAGTTTCTGGAACCTCGCGATCTCGCCAAATTGCTGGACGAGTATAATGCGAATATTCAAGGAGATTACAAAATTCGTCATTTTCACCATTGCCAAATGACTCTTCAAGCAATGATTCTTCTGTACCGAGTACTCCTTTGATATTTCTAAGTATCGCATCAATAATTGCCGCACAAGCGATTTCTCCACCTGACAAAACAAAATCACCTAGCGAAATCTCTTCAATTGCAAACTCATCAATGACGCGCTGATCTACTCCTTCATATCTAGCGCATAACATCATTATTTCATCTTCTTGTGCTAATTGACGCGCTAATTGCTGATTAAAAACCTTGCCACGCGGTGATAAATAAATAATTTTTTTGGTTTTTGGTGATAAATTTTTTTCAATTGCATTCGCAACTACATCAGCTTTAAAAATCATTCCAGCACTACCTCCATAGGGAGTATCATCAACTGTTTTTCTTGCGTCAAAAGCATAATCTCTAATATTGATCGCTTCATATTTCCATAAGGCTTTTTTTAACGCTTCACCCGTAATTGAAAAATCTAAAATTCCTGGAAACATTTCCGGAAAAAGCGTTAATATTTTAAAATTAATTGGAGTTTGTGATCTTGTAATCATTGAATTTTGCACGACAATAAATTTCTATATTTTAAATGAAAAAACCTTACGTAATCTTTCACTCGCTTTAGCGATATCTTGTTGATTTTGAATCATTGAGAAGCGAACATAACCTTCGCCATTTTCGCCAAATGAACTTCCCGGTGACATCGCAATACCAGCTTCGAGAATCATTTTTTTACAAAAATCAAAGGAAGAAAGATTAACAAATTGGTGAGGTAATTTTGTCCAACAAAACATACTAGCTTTAGGTTTATCAATATGCCAAGATAATTCTTGAGCAAAATTTTTAACAAAAAATTCACCGCGCTCTTGATAAAGTTTTCTTAGATTTTCCAAATAAATATCATTTTTTGAAGATAAAGCCAAACCAGCAATCATTTGCAATGGCGTAAATGATCCGTAGTCCAAATAAGATTTTATTTTATATAATGCCGAAATTAAATTACGATTTCCTAGTGCGAATCCAACACGAGTTCCTGCCAATGAATAACTTTTTGAAACTGAATAAAATTCGATAGCAATATCCTTGGCACCTTTTATTTCTAGGATTGAATGAGGTTTATCTTTTGTTGAAAAATATAATTCACAATAAGCTATATCAGAAATTATGTAAATCTGATATTTTCTACAGAAATCCACTAACTCTTCATAAAAGCTAATATCAGCAATTTCAGTAGTTGGATTACAAGGATAGCTAACGATTACCGCTTGCGGTTTGTGATGCTCATTTTCAACTAATGATTTAAATTTTTGTAAAAATTCATTCGCTGAAAATGCCTGAATGTGCTTGGTATTACTTTTGGAAATTGCAAAAGCGAAAGTATGAATTGGATATGATGGCGATGGAACGCAAATATAATTTTGACTATCGGAAATTGCTGAAGCAAGTGAGGCGATTCCCTCCTTCGCACCAATTGTTACCAATGCTTCCTTCTTGTAATCCAATTCAACTCCAAATCGACGATGATAAAATTCAACAATGGCTTTTTTTAAAAATTCAATTCCACCAGTTACTGAATAGCCGTAGAGTTTTGGATCTAAAGCTAACTTCGATAATTCTTCCATAACATTTTGCGGAGGAGCGGAATCAGGATTGCCCATTCCAAAATCAATTATTTCTTTCCCGTCAGCAATAGCTTGTTGCTTAAGTTCATAAATTTCGGCAAAAATATAGGGTGGTAATTTTTCTGTTAAATAAAATTTTTTTTGCATCAGTTATGTTCTTTATAAATAATTATTAACAGTTCTTGTTGGTGCATAACTTTAATTTTATTTTATTAATTAATTTTTAATTTTTTGAAACATTTTTAAAATT
>CAILUF010000070.1 GCA_903837365.1 uncultured Alphaproteobacteria bacterium
AAATTAAATTAATTTAAAAAATAAAAAAATGGTTAAAAGTAGTTATAAATTAGCAACAACTCAAGAAATTATTGCCGAAGCACAAGCTGGAAAAATGTTCATTTTAGTCGATGATGAAAATCGTGAAAACGAAGGGGATCTAGTGATTCCAGCGCAAATGTGCGATGATCAAAAAGTTAATTTCATGGCTAAATATGGCCGAGGTTTAATTTGTTTAGCGTTAGACGAAGATCGCGTAAAAAAACTTGATCTACCGCTAATGGCTTTGAATAATGAATCGAGGCATCGCACTGCCTTCACAGTTTCAATCGAAGCAAGGCAAGGAATTGCCACGGGAATTTCCGCGCAAGATCGCGCCAAAACCATTCGCGATGCTATTGATGCTAATTTAAATAAAGATGCGATTGTAAGTCCTGGTCATATTTTTCCACTGCAAGCACAAAATGGTGGAGTATTGGTTCGTGCTGGTCATACTGAAGCTTCTGTTGATATTGCTCGCTTAGCCAATCTTAATCCGTCAGCGGTAATTTGTGAAATTATGAATGATGATGGAACCATGGCACGCATGAAAGATTTAATAAAATTTGCTAAAAAATATCATTTAAAAATTGGCACAATTGCTGACTTAATTGAATATCGTCGAAGCAATGAACAGCTCGTTGAATTAATTTCTCAAAGAAAATTTTTTAGCAAAATTGCTGGTGAATTTATTGCCAAAATTTATCGCAGTAAAATTGACGATGTTGAGCATATTGCCTTGGTAAAAGGTGATTTAACAAATATGGATAGTGTTTTGGTGAGAATGCATCATCTTAACATTATCAGTGATTGTTTAGATAATGCTGATGATCCACGGACCGGAACTTTACAAAAATCATTAAAAAAAATTAGCAAAAATAAGAGCGGAGTTGTTGTTTTGCTTCGTCAATTAAGTGAAAAAATTGCTGATAATTTTTTTGATGAAAATAATTTAACTAAACCTCAAAAAATTCTTCGCAATTATGGAACTGGTGCACAAATTCTTGTTGATTTAGGAATTAAAAATTTAACTTTATTAACTAATACCAAGAAATCAGTAATTGGTCTAGAAGCTTACGGAATCAGGATTCGTGGTTATAAAAAAATTTAATAAATTAAAAAATTAACGATGTTGTCAAAAAAAATTTCCTGGCAAGATCCAGTAATTTTTACTCAAAAAATTGCCAATAATTACTCGCAAGAAAATCCTTGCGACAGCTTGGTATTTTTAAATTCTCAACTTAGCGATAACAAAAATAAAGCAACTTCATATTTGGCAATTTTTAGTAAAGAAAAATTAATTACTGATGATTTTTTTATGGCCAAAAAAGTCATTAGCGATTCTAAGCAAAAATGGTTTGGCTATTTTTCATATGAGCTCGCCAATCAATTTGAAAATCTTAAAAAAACTAGCCAATCAAATATCTGCGAAAATAAAATTCACTTTGAACAATTTCATTTAATTTTTGAATTTAATCATCAAAATAAAATATTAACCGCATACTTCTCCAATCAACGCTACCTTGATTGCGTATTAAATTATCTTCCAAAAAAAAATACTAGTTTAGCATTTGAAATCAAAAATTTTTCTTCAAATTTTAGCGATCAATCTTATTTAAAAACTATCAATAAAATTCGTCATAAAATTGGTCAAGGTGATTTATTTCAGCTTAATTTAACCCGTAAATTTTTTGGGGAATTTGTAAATAAAATTGATCTTTCTTTAGCGTTTAATTTATTCGTTGAACATTCCAAATTAAGCCAAACAAATTATTCTTCTTTTTTTAAATTTGGCGATTTAATTATTATTTCGGCAAGTCCTGAATTATTTTTTAATGTTAAAAATAAAAAAATTTTATCATGCCCAATCAAAGGTACAGCTTCGCGTTCAAGTGATAAAAAAATTGATGCACAAAATTTAAAAAATCTAAAAAATTCTACCAAAGAATGCGCAGAAAATTTGATGATTGTTGATTTGGTGCGCAATGATTTATCAAGAGTTTGTGAAATTGGTTCCGTAAAAGTCAAAAAATTATTTGCTATAAATAGTTACAAAAATATTCATCATATGTCTTCGCAAATTCACGGCAAATTAAAAAAAGATTGCGATGTTTTTGATGCTTTGCAAGCCTTGTTTCCAGCTGGTTCAATGACAGGTGCACCAAAAATTATGGCGATGAATTTAATTGCCAATTATGAAAAAATTGATCGAGGAATTTATAGCGGTGCAATTGGCTATATTGAAGGCCATGATACTTTAAATTTAGCAGTGGTAATTCGAACTTTAGTAATAAAGAAAAATAAATTTGAATTACAATTTGGCGGAGGAATTACCTTCGAATCAGATCCAGCAATGGAACTTCAGGAAGTTTACAACAAGGCTAATTCATGGTTTAATATTTTAAAAATAAAAAAAATTTAATTTAAATCTAAATTTTAATTGCCCATTTTTTGGCAAGATATTTTTCTACATCCTGACGCTCATCGTTAGTCAAATTGCGATTATATAAAATTATCTCACTGATGAAACCGTTAAAGAAATAAAGATCGCTTAATTCGCATGCTGTCATCCCTCCTATGCTAGTTGGACGAACCAGATTTGGAGCGTAAACCATTGCTGTAGAAATAGGATTTGCGCCATTGCGATATAAATTCAAATTTGTATTATCCCTAACCAAACTTACAATGTCTTTCATGCCATTTACTGTAACGAAGCCAGATGGACCATTCCAACCTCCTCCCGTTCCTGCTGGAACTGAATAAATAGCATTAACTGAATAAATTACAAAACCACGCAAAGAGTTATAGGGCGCTGGGCCGAAGCGATTACAAAATAATGCCCTGATATTAACATTCTCAAAATTAACGCTCACGATAAAAAGTGAAAAATTATTTGTGTTATGTTCAGGAATAAAACCGTTACTTTGCAAATAAGTATTCGAACCGTTAAATTTTAAAGATGGTAATCCGTTGACTGCATTGGAGGTGTAAGTTGGTCTTCGCGTTGCATCAGTTTGAATTAAATCAATTTTACTTGATGAAGTTGGGTTAATATCATACCACTTAGAAACGGTTGAATTGTCACTTGCTTCAGCTTCATCAAAAGATTTATCAAGGGTTGGTTCATACCATGAAACTAATCCAGCTATTGAAGGAATTGGCGAACTTATAGTTAAGGATCGAGCTGAAGATAAAGCCATTTGCCTGACCAACCTAGAGCTCTGGGTCACCCCGGCAACTAAAATCCCAATGATTAAAATTACAATTGATAATTCAATTAATGAAAATGCTTTAAAATGCTTCATAAAAATTAAAATATAATAAACTAATTAAAAATTATTAGATTAAAAAATTAATTTAGAACTTGCCGATAAATGTCCAAAGTTAAATCGCACATTTGCTTACTAGAAAAATTTTTCTCAATATTTTTTCGACCTGCGTCGCTAATTTTATCAACGACTTCTTTATCAAGTTTTAAAACCATATCAATTGTTTTTGCAAAATTTGTATAATCTCCGATATCCACCAAAAATCCCGTTTGACCATCAGAAATTGTTTCGAGAGCTCCACCGATTTTTGTAGCAACGATGATTTTATTGGAAGCTTGCACTTCGATAGAAATTCTTCCGAAAGCTTCTGGGCGAATACTCGGCGAGACAACAAAATGTGCGATAGCATAAGCGGCAGGCATATCACGACAATTATCCACAACTCTAACTTTACTTTCCAATTTTTTTTGGACGATGCGTTCTTCAATTTTTTTACGATATTGTTTATGACCATGATCTGATCCAACCATCACGCAAAAAAAGTCACTTTCAACTTGCGTAAGCGCATCTATCAAAAACTCGTGACCTTTCCAAGTTGTAAACCGAGCTGGCATTAAAATTATTTTTTTATCCTCTGGCAAATTCCATTTTTTACTTAAATCGATGACCCGATTTTTAGAAACTCGCTGAGAATCAAAATATGTCAAATCAACTCCGCGTTGGATTACGCTAATTTTGTTACAAAAATTTCCTGAATAATTTTGCAAAAGATAAGATTTAATAAAATTTGAAACGGTTATTATTCGATCGGCTTTAAGCATCACGGAATTATAAAATTTTTTGAGTAAAAAATTCTTAATTCCTAAAAAATCACAAGAATATGTTCCGTGAACTGTTGAGATCAATTTGGTTTTAGAATTTTTACAAGCAAAATATGCGCTCCACATAACTGCTCTTGATCGAGCATGAATAATGTCAATATTATGTTCAATAATTAACTTTCTAATTCGATTAATATTTAAAATAATGCTTATTGGATTTTTTCTTTTTAGTGATGCAATTTCCACATGAGCAATTCCCGATTCGCGCAAATCATAAACTAAAACTCCTCCTGCGGACGCAACTATTGGCTTAAAATTTTCTTTTTTTAAAATTTTGGCAATATCAATCGTACCCCTTTCAACACCTCCGCTTTCTAGCGATGGTAATAATTGCATTACCGTTATTTTTTTTGTATTTTCCATAATTTTAATTAACGATTATTGTTTCTTCGCGTTTTGCGCCAGTTGAGATTATTACCACTTTTGCCATGCATAGTTCTTCAATTCTTTTAACATAAGTCAATGCTTTTTGCGGTAAATCTTTTAATGATTTAATGCCAATAGTCGAGGTTTGCCAACCATCAAACTCTTCATAAACCGGTTGGATTTTTGACCAGAGTTCAATATTTTGTGGAAAATAATCGTAAGTTTTATTGTCAATTTTATAGGCAACGCAAATTTTTACTTTTGGTAATTTGTCCAAAACATCTAGTTTAGTTAAAGCAATTTCTTTAACACTAGATAGCTTTACAGCTTGTTTTATCAATACTAAATCTAACCATCCGCAACGACGATTTCTTCCTGTCACCGTACCAATTTCTTGACCTTCAACGCGCAGAAATTCGCCGATTTCATCAGTTAATTCAGTTGGGAATGGACCAGATCCAACCCTGGTAGTGTAAGCTTTGAGGATTCCAAGAGTTTTATGAACCTTATCAAAACCCAAGCAAGAACCAACTGCCACTTGACCTAAACTGATATTGCTTGAAGTAACAAATGGATAAGTTCCGAAAGAAACATCGAGCAAAGCTCCTTGCGCACCTTCAAACATAACGGCTTGACATTGCTCAAGTTTTTTAGCAATTTCAAAAGCTGGTAAAGAAAATTTTGCCAATCGATCTTTAATTGTCATCAATTCGGAAATGATTACTGAACTTTCGATTACCGATTCGCCAAGTCCTTTTCGTAAAGCGTTATGATATAACAACAAATCATTAACTCTATCAACTAATGTTGGTTGATGATGTAAATCACAAATTCTAATTGCCCTTCTTCCAACTTTATCTTCATGAGCTGGACCATTGCCTCGACAGGTTGTGCCGATTTTATTATTGCCTTTTTTATTTTCTAAAATTTGATCAAGTTGACGATGTAAAGACAGAACTAAACAAACATTTTCAGCAATTGCTAAATTTTGCGGTGTAATTTTTATACCATTTTTTTCGATTTTTTCTATTTCATCAAATAGTGAGATTGGATCAACCACCACACCGCTTCCAATCACTGAAAATTTTCCACGAATAATTCCTGATGGTAATAAACTTAATTTAAAAACTTTATCGTCAACCTTAATGGTATGACCAGCATTATTTCCACCCTGAAAGCGGACTACCGCATCAAATTTATCTGCCAAAAAATCAACGATTTTGCCTTTACCTTCATCGCCCCATTGTAGTCCAATTATTGCAGTATTATTCATGTTAATTTTTAAATTTATTTTTAGCGTTTATTTGTTGATTTGGATAACTTTGATTAATGGTAAAATACTTACTACAGTAAGGACAAACCACGTGATCATTATCTCCCATATTTAAATAAACCAAGGGATGAGTTGATAAATTTTTTGCACCGTCACAGGCGATAATTTTAGTTTTAACATGAAGCACTTCAAAAGCAATTTGCTGTGCATAATTCTGAGCAGTCATTTTGTATTTTTAGTTTTAATTTTTATAATTGCTAAAACTGATTTAATAAATTTTTAAAATTTAATTTGAAAATCAAAAATAAAAACTAG
>CAILUF010000071.1 GCA_903837365.1 uncultured Alphaproteobacteria bacterium
AGCTTGTCGAGTAGTCTCTTCTAGCAATAATTGGATTATTTTATTATGCGAGGCAAGCGTTTCTTTTGGTGAAGCCAAATCTGCTGGTGAAGCATTTTGTGTAAGTTGCGAATTAACAAGTTCTTTTAATTTTGTAACTTCATCAGTTAATTCTTTAATTTTATTTTGGAATTCTTCCAAAGATTTCAAATCCTCAACTTTCGAATCCTCTCTTGGTATATTAACAGTTTCAGTTGTGTGAATAGGGGGAGTAGGGGGAGTAGGGGGAGTGGGAGGTCGGCGAGCCCCTCCAAAAGCAGCTCTAGCATCTTCAGGAACAATTGAACGATCATCAACGTAACTAAATGGCTCTCTAGGCGATTTTTTTGGATCTTTAACTTCCTTACTCTCTTTAACTTCCTTACTCATTATATTTTATTTGTTATTTTTAGAATATTTATCAGATCATAATTATAACTCAAAATCAATATCTCAACAATATTTTTAATATCAATTATGATTTAATCAAGAAGTTTTATATAAAATTTATAAAACATAATTATCAATAGAAATTAACTAATATTATTTTCAATAATTAATGTTATTTCAGCTCTAAAATTGATATTTTATGAATTAACAATTCTAGCGTGATCTTTTTGGCTAAAATTGAAAAAAAAGCCTCAAGCTGTAGGTTTGCACTAGAGAGAATTTAACTGTATTGCCACTTAGAAAAGATGATTGGTGATCATGGCTTTGAGGATATTAACAACGATTAAAACCAATTTTTATTTTTAAAAAACAGCGCTAAAAGAATAGCAATTAAAAACATTATTCCTGAAAATATAAAAAAACCATGCGGGTTTTGCGACCCAGGAATATCGTTAAAATTCATTCCGAATAATCCGGTAAAAAAAGTTAAAGGCATAAAAATAATTGCGACAACGGAAAGCTTAAACATATTGCGGTTGATGCGTTCATTGAGGTAATGCATTAATTCATCTTGCAAAATTTTTGCGCGACTTGCCACCTCCTCAGCTTCTTCAAGCATTTGACTAATATGATCAAAATTTTCTTGAAAATGTCGACGTGAAAAATCATTAATCCAACTTGATTCCAAATATCGCAATTTGCCAATCATTTCTTTTTGTGGAGCGAGATAACGTTTAAAAACCGCAATTTGCGAACGCAGTGGAATAATTTCTTCGCGCAAATTTACATTCGAAGAATGCGAAATTTTAGTTTCAATTTCATCAATTTTATCACCAATTGCATAAAGAAATGGCGAAGTGGTTGAAATGGTTTGATCAATCAAATTATACAAAAATTCTTCAGCAGATTTAATATTTATGCCACGATCAAGTTGATTTTTTATTTCATAAACTGCACGCATATCTTGACGCTGTAAGGTAATAATGCGATCCTTATCAATCCACATTCTAAGTGATACCATTTCTTCTGGTTCAACTGCATTCAGGGCAACACTACGCATTATAACCAGAAGTCCATTATTAAATTCAGTAACGCGAGGACGAGTTTCTTCGGCAATTAATGCTTCTATAATCAAATGATCGATATAATTTACTTTTTGCAATAGCCATCTTTTTGAAAATTCATTATTGGCATCAAGATGAACCCAAGATAAACCTTCATTTTTTAATTCACCAGCTACCCTACTCTCGTCAACCTTTAACGGCTTTTGATCGTGATTAAAAGAATATGAAAATAAGATATGATCGTGTTTATTCATTTTTAACAATTATTTTAGTTGTAAGTAAATTATGTGTATTATCGATAATAGTAAACTATTTATCTTTTTTATAAACATAATTAATAAATTTCAAATAAAAATTATTAGGTAAATGACGCAAAAATTTCATAAAAAAAGTGAATTTTTTTGGAAAATGAATTTCAAAATCTTTACGCTCCAATCCTTGAAAAATATAGTCACTCGCCTTATTTGCCGAAATTAAAAAAGGCATTTTAAAATTATTTTTTGCCGTTAATTCAGTTGCAACAAATCCTGGATTTATAATTGATAAATCAATTTTATTGGCCAATAATTCCGGATAAATTCCTTCAAATAAATTTATCAATCCTGCTTTCGATGCACCATACGCAAATGATTTGGGAAGTCCACGATAACCTGCAACACTTGCGATAACGGCGATATGACCAAAATTTTGCTTGAGCATTTTTTTTCCAACAATATCAAGAAAATGAAGGCCTGAGACTAAATTTACATTAAGAATTTCAACTGCTAATTTGTGATCAAAATCATGTAAACTCATTTGATCGTAAATCGCTGGAGCAAAAATTACTAAATCAATTTTATTAAATTTTTCAAAAATTAATTGATTTACATTCACAAAATTATTGTAATCAACAACATCGAAAGCAAAAAATTCAAACTGATTTCCTAAATTTTTATTAAGAGAAATTTGCTGTTTTATTTCTTGTAATTTAGTAACTCTTCGTGCCGAAATTATTACATTCCAACCTGAGGTGTAATATTTTTTAGCAAGCTCTAAACCTATACCACTACTTGCACCGATGATCCAACAATTTTTCATTTTAAATGCCGATTTTCTTAAAGCCAATGGTAAGCGTTGCTACTTTAAAACCGAATTTTTTAATCGTTGAAATATTAATCAATGAGTCATTATCGATTAAATACATCCAGTCATTAATTGCAAAATTATATTTTTTTTCGCCAACTGGTATTGTTAAAACATATTGCATTCTAACAGCGTTACCATATTGCTCGCCTCTAGCCATTCCAACAACATCATGAGCTTGAGCTGTAAAATTATTATCATCGATCATCTTAATATTCCATTGTCTTTGCTCAGTTTTTTTATCTGAAAAAATAAAATCTTCTTTGAGAATTCCTTCATTACCTTGCCAAGAACCAAACATTTTAACGGTAAAAGTTTTAATAACTTTACCGCGATGATCTTGCAGGATTCCGTATGCCTCGAGTGATCCGCGGAAAAAATTGCGAACATCGAATTTTGGCATATTTTCTTGATAAATTTTTGGACTAGCTGATGAACATGAAAAACCAAACATAAGCATGAAAATTAAAGTTAAAGAATTTTGAGTAATTTTATGCATATTTATTATAAACCAATATTATTTTTTAAAAATCTTTGATTTTTCTTAACTTACGCAATTTGACAATTATGTAGATTTTTAGCAATGATGGAATTACCGAATAAACATAAGGAATAGCCCATAAGCCCTTATTAGCATAACTACCAATTTTATAATCAAAGAAACCTAGGACGATTAAACTTGCCGATGAAGCAATAACCAAGCCAAGCTTAACGACCATATTCCACACGGCAATGTAAGAAGCAACTTTTTCTTTCTTATCGTAAATCAGATTGGCGATAATGGCTGGAGGAATTATTAAATCAGCACCTAAAAACATTCCCGACGCAAAACAAACTATAAAAAATAAATCAGCAGTAGTTTCACCAAGCAAGCAATTAAAAATAAAAGTTACCACACTGCCAATTAAAGAGATAATCCAAATATTTATCATACCATGTTTTTGCGCAAGTTTTTTCCACATGCCAATAAAAATACATCCTGCCAAAAAATATACTCCGAGAAAAAAACCAAGTTTTGACGAGGAACGAAGGACATCTTCAACATAAAAGAAAATTACCGAAGCTGGAATACTAACGGCAAGCGCATTAATAAAAAATATTTTCAAATAATTCATGAAAATTGAATTGGTTCTAATTTCATTAAAAACATTTCTAAAACTAATGCGCGAGTAATGTTCGATTTTACTAATTTTCAAAGTTCTAAAGAAAGCGATTAATATCACGAAGATTAAAACCACAAAAATTGCACTTGAGTAAAAATAACTAGTTTTCAAATCGCTTGCGACAAAATTAGATAAGACGCTTGGCAAAATTGAGGCAATTAAAATGCCAATCAAACCGCAGAATTCCTTGGCCGAATTAATCGCTAAACGTTCTTTTTGATTTTTAGCAATGAATACTGCAATAGCTTCATAGTTAATAATTGCAAAATTGAAAAAAGTATAAGTTGCAATTAATGAAATAACAAACCAAACACAAATCATTTCTTTATTAAATGAAATTGGTGGATTAAATAAGCCAAAAAACGATATTGAGAGTAATATTGAACTGTATAAAATTATTCTTTTTTGAGAAATTTTTTTATGGATAAAATAGCTTGATAAATAACCAACGAATGGACCTTGAAGCATATCAACTCCTCGTGCAATAAGCAATAAAACTCCAAGCAAGGATAGATTAACGCCATATTCCTTAGCATAAAAACCATTGATATTTACATAGATTGGCAAACCAACAAAGGCAAGAGGCAATGATAAGATTGCATAGCTAAATAATTGTTTTTTATTAATCATTTTTTTCTCCTAAGATTGTTGAAGTCATTTGCGGATAGCTAGAGTTTTTGCTTAGCCAAATATCGACGAAATATCTGGCTAATTTTACATCATCAATCGAACCAATTAATTGATGATTTAAAAAAATATCCACTTTTTTTTGCGGTGAAAATATAGCTACTTTGCTGTCACCTTTTTTTACATCAAGAAAAATTTTATTAAATTCCCCTTCATAGACGATTAATTCATTTTTATTATCAATTTTTTGTATTCGCGCAATTTCTTCGATAGTTCTTTTTACTAAATTTTCTTTGCTAAAATTCATTTTATAAGTAATTTCTATTGCAAATTTTTTACTGTAGGAAAATTTATTTGTTTCGCTATAAAGCTTGATATTGTAGACGTTAAAGCCATATACTTTTAAATTATATTGGCCAATTAAATTTGGGGTAACTAATTGCTTAGTAATCTCATTTGCTAAATTAAGTTGTGATGAATTATCAATTTCTTTAAAACCAGCAGAAAAAAGTAATATTAAAGAAAATGTAATTAGTTTAAACATGTTTTATTGTTTTTTAATAAGCTCGAATTGAACAACGCTAGTTCTTTCAACACTAAAACCAGCGATACAATATGCCAGATAAAATCGCCATTTACGAATAAATTCTTCAGAGAAACCTAATTTGCGAATTTCATGATGTTTTTGATCAAAATTGTGTAACCAAATTTTTAGTGTTTTTACATAATCATTGGCAAAAGATAATTCACTAATAATCGAAAAATTATATTGGCTAGCAAGCTCATGGATCGTTGATTTTGAAGGAAGAACTCCTCCTGGGAAAATATGTTTTTGAATAAAATCTACACGATTTTTATAATCAGCAAAAATCTTTTCATCAATGGTAATTATTTGCAAAATTGCTTTGCCATTAATTCGCAAACAACTATTAAGAATTTGAAAATATTTACGCCAATATTCCTGACCAACCGCTTCAAACATTTCAATAGAAACGATGTTATCGTAAATACCTTTTTCATCGCGATAATCTTGCAAATAAATCTCAACTTGTGATTGATAATTACGCAAACGATTAAGTGCAAAATTGCGTTGTTGTTGCGATAATGTTAAACCGGTTATTTTGTAATTCGACTTAACTGCCTGTTCGATAAATCCACCCCATCCACAACCAATTTCCAAAATAGTTTCACCGCATAATTTATCAATAATTGCTTGATATTTTTTATTTTGCGCTTGCGCTAAATCGATATTTTTATCAAGAAATAATGCACTGGAATAAGTCATGGTTTTATCAAGCCATAATTCATAAAATTCATTTCCTAAATCATAATGATAACTGATGTTTTTTTTACTACCCGATAAAGTATTTTTCTTAAAAAAATTTTTAAAATAAAGCAATAAAAACTGGAATTTTTTAGCATGAAAAAAACGCTCTAGACAATTGGCATTACTACTTAGGAATGTTAGCAAATTAACGATATCACTACTATGCCATTTTTCGTTAATATATGATTCACCAAAAACAATATCACCACCCAAAATTAATTGCTCGATAATCGCTTCATCTTCAATTGTGATATCAGCATTTGCACCAACTTTTTTTCCAGCAAACTCAAAAGTTTCTTGCGATTGTTTTAGTATAACTGACAGCGATCCATATTCTATATGCTCAAAAGCTTGTTTTAAAAAATCGTTTTTTTTCATAATATTTTTAAATTTATCGCATTTACTTATTCAATTAATAAAATTTATTTAGAAATTAAATCATTATTGGTAGTAATATTTTTTGGAATTTTATTGGGATTTGCAACATATTTATTTCTTTTAAAAAATAATTTTAATGCTTGCCAGTGAATAAGAAAAATAACTTTAAAAGTTAAAAATGGAATTTTTAAAAAAGCACTCAAAAGACTTGATTCTGTAAATGGTTTAACCTTATAAGAAATTACATTTGTTAATAAATTTTTTTTTCCCTCAATAACATAATCAATCCAAACGGCAATTTTATCGACAGCAAAATTTACGCGAAATTTATATTTTCCAGTAATTTCAAAAAAAGGCGAAACGTAAAAATTTTTATTACATTCAAACCATTGATTGGGATTGATAATCGACCTATCTTCATTGTAGACAAGATAGCAATGACTCTGCGCAAAAGTATTATTTACTTCAAACAAAATCGCTCGCAAATTATTTTCATCATCGATGCAAAACCAAAAACTAACTGGATTAAACACATATCCCAAAAAACGTGGATGGGTAAAAAGAAAAATTTTTTTTACACAATCATCGAGATTTTTTTCGTAAAGTAATTTACGAATCCATATTTCTATTCTAGAGCCATCTCGTTTTCCATGATCTTTTTCATAAAAACTAA
>CAILUF010000072.1 GCA_903837365.1 uncultured Alphaproteobacteria bacterium
ACATACAATTTGAAGAGTCGGAAGTTCGAACGAGAAAAACCTTCTATATCCTCACTTGCTTTTGATAGAGATAAATTTCCAAGTCCCAAACAAACAAAAAAATTTAAATTGAAATTTTCTAAATGGCTTAGAGAAGAAAGTATGGCAGGATCAAATACAGCAGATCTGTATAAAATAGTAGATGTTCTTACTAAGTGCTATAAAAATAACGAAGCTGATGTGGACTTGACTGGACTTCAATTTAAATCATTACCTCCACACATCGTTAAACAAATATCTTCATTAAAGACAATTAAAACTTCACAAAGCATTATTTCTGATTTTGAAAATACTAATATTGCGATAGAATATTTGCCGATACAAACTTTGCTAAATGAAAAGCTTGATCCACTTAAAGAGGAAGAGGAGGAAGTTTTTACTCCAGGAAGTTCAGAAAACTCCGTTAAATTTCCAGAAGATGAATTACAAAAATCTCTTCAAGATCCAGCAACTCCTTCCAAAATAATTAGTGGTAATCAAGGTGACTCGGATCAAACTGAATTATCATCCGAATTTGATGAAGATTCTGAAAGATTTGTCGAACAATCCGAAGATGATAAAAAAGATGTTGATGATTTGAGTATACCTAAAATCACCAAAGGTGAAGCCGAAATAATTGAACTTGGAAAAAGAATAGAAGAAGAAGAACATGAATTAACAAAATATGAAGAAAAATTGGAAGAAATAAAAAAAGGAATTAAGGATATTTTAAAAAAAAAGGGTGAATACCAAAAGATAGCAGATGAATTTGAAACAAGAAATTCAAATGATAAATTTATTTCAGATTTAATTCATGAATCTGGCTTAAAAAAAGCTGAAGAATTTTCTCCAGAAGATGAATTAGATATGCAAAAAAAAATTAATGAATTATATCATAATCCCGATGATCATAATGGAAATAAGCTTACCATAATCAATTCAATTGAATTTCTAAAAATATTTACAAATTTTCATTTACTAAAAAAACTAAATACAATCCCCAAGGATACAAAAAAAAATGGATTAGATGTTTTAGCTATCGATATATTAATGATCACTCGAGCATTTTTAGATTTTACTAAATTACAAGATCATATCAAGTCGATTGAGAAGCTACATGATATCATTGCAACAGAAGAAGGAAGATTGAGCAATGAAACTGACATGGCTGAAGCATTATTTAAAATGCAAAATATTTCTAAAGATAAAACTGCAGATCAAATATCTCAAAAATTCGGCAAAAAAACATTCGATTACATAAAACAAAAAGTGACTTTCCATCATATTTTAGAAATTGCAGAAAATATTAATAAAGCAAAAACAGCATTTGCACTTTGTTATGCGGTAGAAAATTTTGAAAGCCTAGATTTAAAATTACCATCAATTCATCTCGATGACTTTAAAGAAATTCAATCCTCAGCTAAAGATCACCCAGAGCAAACTAAAGAAATAATATTAGCTTTAGATAAGTTAAATATTGATTTATCTACCTCAGATACTTCTCTATATTCACGTCTTTCAATGCTTCTCGCCAAAAATATCTATGGCAAAGAAGAAGATAAAATAATTCCTGAAGTTACTAGTCAAGACTACATAATGGATTTAAAGGATAAAATCGAAAAAATTTCGTTACCATTATTCGACAAAATAAATCTTCAAGGTTTAGAAACCCGAAAAATAGAATCTATCAATAAACAAATTTTAAATTGTAAAATCCAAGAATTATCAAAATTACTTGAACTACAATTAACTAAAATGAATAGCGAACAACCACAAAAAATTACAGTTGATGAAGAATCATTAACTAAAAGCTTAGAGAAATCATTGGGAGAAATTTTATCAGAAAATAAATTAAAATTGAAAAAGCCAATAAATACTCCCAAACCAGTGTCTAGTCCTAGTCGTCTCATGAGATGCTTTGGCAATAGTTCATCGAAAGATTAAGATTTATAACAGTAAAATTTTAATTTTAATATATCATTAAAAAATTAGATATGAGAAATATCTTTTCCTAGAGAGCTAATAAGATTCATAGCTTTTTTATCAAGAAAATATAAGCTAAATTTATCAT
>CAILUF010000073.1 GCA_903837365.1 uncultured Alphaproteobacteria bacterium
ATCTGAAAAATATAAAGAATTGGCATCAATGGGTAAAGTAGTAGCAATAGGTGAGTGTGGTCTTGATTATTATCATTTAGAAAACGATAGTATAGAGAAACAAAAAGTAGCATTTATTGCCCAGATAGAATTCTTAAAGCTTTTCAAGAATTGTTAAAAGGTAAAGATAAAATTCTTGGCAAAAAAATCAAAAATCCTTATGATAAATCAGAGTTAGAAATTCCCAGCAATCATGATCAACTAAATGCCTTTCATCTTCATGTTCTTGCCAGAAATGAAAGTGCAAATTGCAATGGAATTATGAAGCTTGGACTTTATGATGGTTTGCTTGACGCTAATGAAATTGCTAAATTAAGATGCTTGGTAAAAGCTACGAACTTGGTAAGTGTAGCTTTTGCGGATTGTTACGGAGGTTATCCAGATGAGATTCGAAATCCTATTATTCCGCAATTACCTAACCACAATAAAGTAATTATCATCGATCAATCAGGGCTTCAATGGCAAGGTGATCATCGCAACACTGGTGGTTTATTTTTTTACCCAGCAGATCCTAATGACCAAAATATTTCCGGTGGCGATCCTGATAAATATAGAAAATGGCAAGATGATATGTTTGAGGCGATGTATCAAAGACAAAGACCTCAAGCATGTTCACAGAACTCTATGGATGTTCGTTGGAATGGTGTTGCTGGCAAAATCGATCTCGATCAACTAGCTTTAGGAATCAAGGAAGAATTTATACAGGCTTTTGCTTCGGCAGTAAATTCGAGTGATTTAGTTGGTGAAGGAGAAAAAATTTATTTTAAATTTTTAAAAGCAGGAATGGGATTTTTTGCAGAAGGAATTGGCGCTAAGTATGAATCATCGCAAAACAGTAAAATAATACGCAAAGCTAGATTAAAAGGCATTCGCGATGCCCTTAAGGAATTAAAAGGCAGAATGCCAAAAGGAACAACAGTTGAAGAACAAGAAGAAATAGCAAAAAAAATATTTAAAAAAGTTGAGGTAATCGAGTTGCCATTTAGTGGCGATGATGGAAATGAAGAACTTAGAGGTGATATAAAAAAACTAGTAGAAGATCTTGGGCTTAAATATCAAGATCCAACTTATGATGATGCTCTTAAAAGAAATGACGATAAAAGAAATGACGATAAAAGAAATGACGATTTCTCAAATTACATAATTGCTACAACCAATACCGGAGATCCTCACGCTTTTGCTGGTAATGAAGGTCATTATGCCAGTGTAGATGCTGCAATAAGTTGTAATTTAGAAAATCCAAATTGCCTTAATCCATTAATCAATAAAAATTTTCAAATAAAAACCGATGGAATAACCATCAAGTCAAATCAGGATAGTAATTCACTTAGGCTGGATGAAGAAATTAAAAACCGATTAAAAATTCTAACTCCAGTTCAAAATTTTCAAGGAATTGAATTTAAGGATGAACGCTTTTCATTTGCCATTCCGACAGATAAAGAAAAAAATAAAGAAGAGTATTCTAGTTTAATCACAGCTGGATTAACAGAGGCAAAAGAAAACACGGTCGACGCTACCTCTCCTCCTCCCGCAAAATTTTTCTTAGCAGTTATGCAAATTGCTAGCTATAATCGAGGTATTGGAAGTATGAAAGAACAAGATTTACAAGATCAACTTGAAGAATTGCTTAACTCACCTAGCAAAAATTTATATCAGGAAAATTATCCACAATTAGCTAGAGAATTTTCTGCTAAATTTCAGCAAGAAATGGCTAAATCAAGTATACTAACTGGTCGTCAACCAGATAGCTCGCCAAATAATACTGCAATGAGACTTTTTCGTGCTTCAACTGATGAAAATATTAAAAATTTTTTCACTTCAATTGCAACTGCAACA
>CAILUF010000074.1 GCA_903837365.1 uncultured Alphaproteobacteria bacterium
TAAATTTGCGTCAGCAAATTTAAGTAAATTGACGATTCGATTCTAAGCTAAATTTGCGTCAGCAAATTTAAGTAAATTGACGATTCGATTCTAAGCTAAATTTGCGTCAGCAAATTTAAGTAAATTGACGATTCGATTCTAAGCTAAATTTGCGTCAGCAAATTTAATTTAGATAATTATTTTTTCTTGGCTCTCGAAACCAAGGATTTATTATTGCCTGATTGACTTTGAAAGATGTGCAATACTTTCTCGGCAGTTTCAAATGGAACCGCAAAAAAAGAAAAACTATCCATAACTTTAACATCGTCAATGAGACGTTGACTAACACCAGTTTCGCGTTCAATATATTCTACTAATTTTCGTGGATCCATGCTGTCATTACGACCTTTGGCGATAAATAATCTTGCCGTTCCTTTACGATCAACATAACCTCTTTGATCTTGATCACGATCACGATCACCTTGGCGAAAATTATTTGACGGACGATCGTCATACGAAGAAGAATCCCTATTTTTTTTGTAAGCACCAGCTTCATTAATTTCATTGTAACTTTTTACACTCAACTCATCTTTGAAAGCTAATTTTAGCAAGGCGGAAAGAACGGTTGTTGGATCAGGATTTTCTTGTAAAATTTCCTTAGCAATATTTTGTAAATTATTAAAATCTCCGCTATTGATAATTTCAGTTAATGAATTTTTTATGCGTAGTTTTTTGCTTTCAATTACTTCCGCAACATTGGGAACTTTTTGTTTAGTAATTTTGGCGTTAGCAATACGTTGTATAGAAATTAATTTGCGATATTCAGATGGAGTTATTAAGGTTATAGCTATACCGCTTTTACCAGCTCTTCCCGTTCTACCAATACGGTGAACATAACTTTCAGGATCTTGTGGTAAAGAATAATTTATAACATGGGTAAGATTATCAATATCTATTCCTCTTGCTGCGACGTCAGTTGCAACTAGGGTGGTAATTTGCTTGCTTCGAAATTTTTGTAAAACTTTCTCTCTTTGTCCTTGCGATAAATCGCCGTGGATTGCTTCAGCTCTAGATCCTCGGTTATAAAGCTTATGAGCAATTTCATCGGCATCAACTTTGGTACGACAAAAAATCAAACCGTAAAAACTTTCCTCAACATCAATTATTCGAAATAATGCTTCGAATTTATCTGATTGCGCAACTTCAAAATAAATTTGCTGAATATTGCTTGAGCCGATTTTATCATTTACAACAGCAATTACTTCGTAATCATGCATGTATTTTTTAGCTAGGCGTTCTATATGCGAAGGCATGGTTGCCGAAAATAAAACGGTACGACGAGTTTTTGGCGAGGTTTCTAAAATTTTTTCAATATCTTCGACGAAACCCATATTAAGCATCTCATCAGCCTCATCTAAAACTACGAAAGAAACTTTACTGATATCTAAAGTTTTGCGATCAAGGTGATCAATGATTCGACCTGGAGTTCCTACGACGATATCAACTCCGCGGTTCAATCGTGAAATTTGACGTTCAATTGGTTGTCCACCATATACCGCAATGATCGAAACTTTTTGTACTTCAGCAAAAGAACTTAATTCTTCAGTGACTTGAATTGCTAATTCACGAGTTGGAACCAAAATTAAGGCTTGAACTTTTTTGCCTTGCGGAACGATTTTTTCAATAATTGGAATACCGAATGCTCCAGTTTTTCCAGTTCCAGTTTGTGCTTTTCCGATTAGATCTTTTTTATTATCAAGTAAAAATGGTATGGCTTTTGCTTGGATGGGTGTTGGCTCTTCAAAGCCCTTTTTTCTAAGGCATTCGATCATTATATCTGAGAGACCTAAATCACGAAATTTTGTTAAATTTGGCATGTATGTTGTATTAAATATTAAAAAGTATTTTCAGCATTGTAGCGGTTTGTCTTTTATTGTAAAGTATTAAATTTTTATTTATGTTATTTGTTTTTAACAGTAATAATTTACTTTTACTATAAATTATCAATTCCTATTGCTTGTTGGATATTTTTAAAACCATCTTTAATTAAAAGTTCGCTTAAATCTTTTTTTATTTTTTCAACTAAGCTAAAGCCTTCAAATATAAAGGCTGAATAGATCTGCACCAGTGATGCACCAAAGCGAATTTTTTGATAGGCATCATTAGCATTGAATATTCCACCAACGCCAATTAACGGAATTTTTCCATTAGTAAATTTATAAAAATTTTTTAAAACTTCGTTAGCTGGATCAAATAATGGTTTACCGCTTAGTCCACCAAGCTCACTAGCATATTGGTTTTGCAGGTTAAAATCGCGATTGATTGTGGTGTTGCTAATAATGATACCTGAAATAATTGAGTTACTAACAATTTCAGCTATTGCTTGTTGCTCTTTAATATCTAGGTCTGGAGCAATTTTAAGTAGGATAGGGGTGTTTTTGTTGGTGGTAATTTGCAATTGTTTTTTTTGATTATCGATTGCTATTAAAAATTCTTTTAACTGTTTTTCATTTTGTAGATCGCGAAGATTTTTAGTGTTGGGAGAGGATATGTTAATCGTCAAATAATCTGCATATTGATAAAATTTACTCACGAGCTCAAGATAATCAACTGCAGAATCTTGAGTATCTTTATTTTTGCCGATATTAACGCCAAGAATTTTATTAAAATGTGGTTTTGTTTTAAGAAGATTTTGTAAAAAAATTTCCGAACCAAAATTGTTAAATCCTAGACGATTGATCAAAGCTTGATCTTTTGTTAAACGAAAAATTCGCGGTTTTTCATTGCCAATTTGAGGCTTGGGTGTAACGGTTCCAACCTCAATAAAACCAAATCCAAATTTTTGTAAAGTTAGAGCTATTTCACAATTTTTATCAAAACCTGCGCCAAGTCCAATTGGGCTTGAAAAATCAAGATCAAATATTTTATTTTGCAAATTTGGGTAATTTTTTTCGCAAGTTAAAATCGATGAAAAACGCGGGAAATATTTTAAAAAATTAGTAGCTAGATTATGCGCTGATTCTGGGTCGAGTTGAAAAATAAGTGGACGAAAAATTTTATAAATCATATTAATTATTAATTTCTGATATTAAATATTAAGCAATAATTTTGCTAATTTAATCACGTAATAATTCGTTGATGGAAGTTTTTGAGCGAGTTTTTTCGTCAACTTTTTTTACAATAACTGCGCAATAAAGTGAGAGATTTTTATCGTTAACGCTTGCGGAAGAGATATTCCCCGGAACCACTACGCTGTATGCGGGAACTCGTCCAAAATATATTTCTCCACTAGCTCGATCAATAATTTTTGTTGATGCGCCGATATAAACTCCCATTGAAATTACCGCACCTTTTTCAACAATAACTCCTTCAGCAATTTCACTTCTTGCGCCAATGAAACAATCATCTTCAATGATTACAGGATTAGCTTGAAGAGGTTCTAAAACTCCACCAATTCCAACTCCTCCGGAGATGTGGCAATTTTTACCAATTTGAGCGCAGGAGCCAATCGTTGCCCATGTATCAACCATTGTCGATTCATCAACATATGCACCAAGATTAACAAAGGATGGCATTAAAACAACATTTTTAGCGATATAAGATCCGCGACGAACAACACTTCCCGGAAGTGCACGAAATCCAGCTTGACGAAAATCACTTTCCTGCCAATTATTAAATTTTAAAGAAACCTTGTCAAAAAAACTAATGGCATCGCCGTTAATATTTTGCTGTTTGCTTAGGAAATTATCATTGAGGCGAAATGACAAAAGTATGGCTTTTTTTAACCATTGATTGACATGCCACTTATCGTCAATTTTATTACAAACTCTAGCTTGTCCACTATCGAGAAGACTGATTGCCTCATTAACGGCATCGCGAATTTCGCCTTTGGTTTGAAGATTAATTTGCGCTCTATTTTCAAAAGCATTTTCAATAATATTGGCAATTGTTAAGAATTGGTTACTCATAAATATTTTTGTTATAATCTGTTTAAATTATTGTTTTTATTTTATAAAAAAATAATTTAGGATTTTGTAAAGTTTTTAGCAAGAGTCAAATTTTTTTGATTCTCTAAGTTATTGCCAAGTAACTGATGAGCTTTGGCGAGAATCTGATAAATTCGTTGCGATGGATTTTGTAAAGCTAGAGCTTGAAGAATCTCGATAGATTGTTGATAAAAGCCGATTTTAAAAGCTAATTTTCCTAAAACAAAATTGGCTAAATTTTGATCTTTAGAATTTTTTAACAATTTCTTCATCAAATTAAAACGACGTTTATTTGAAAATTTTTGAAAATTAAGATCGTAAATTTCAGCAAGAAATAATTGCGGATTTTTTTGCCATAATTTTTTTATTTTTTTGCTAACGCAAAATCTAAAACCAAGCTTGATCCAAGACTTTAAGTAATAGGACATTGCCAGGGTTGAATTCTCGTCTTTCCTTAATAAAATTTTTGCATATTTTTGAGCTTTAAAAAATTTATTTTTCTGATAAAAATATTTCATTTCAAATAGATTTAAAGCATCTATTTCATTGGCATCTAAATGACCTTCAATCTCATCGCCAAGAAGTTTTAAAAGCTCTTTTACATCTTGCCATAAGCCATGTTTTTTGCAAATCGGAATTAATGTTTTAACGATTTCTGAATTATTTTCTAATTTGCATAATTGCTTACCCCAAGCGATAATTCTGGTTTCATCATTTTGTTTTAAAGCCAAGTTAAATCTGGCTTTAAGGCATAAAATATTGGCATTATTATTGCCTATAAATTGCGAAAAATATTTGATAATTTTGACATTGTCTTTTTGGATAAGAGCTATTTTTCCTAAAATAAAATCATTAATTTTTTTATGCTTAATTTTTTTTAGAAAATTTTTTTGATGAATATCGATATATTTTTCATCATTATTCTCAATTGCTAAAAGTAAGTTAGCAAGCTCATCAAAGCCTTGACGTTGTCTATTAACAATTTTTTCTAAACTTCGCGTGTAATTTCTTTTGAAGAAAAATTTTAATAATGACGGAAATTTAATTGCTAAAATTCTCGTTAAAAAAGAAGCTAAAAGAATTATCGATACTGTTAAAATTATTGTAACAATAATGATCGTTAAAACATCGGTTTGCAATTCATAACCAAGCCAATTAACAAGAACTGAGCCATTATTATCAGCAAGCCAAGCTACTGAATAGGTGATAAAAAATAATGTGATAATAAACCAAAAAACTGTAAACATCTAATTTAAACTTTTTAAATAATTCAAAATTTCTAAATCAATCTTTTGCACTTCAAGTGAAGAATTAAGATTTTCTAGGAAATTTTTAAAAACCTCATTATAGCTCTGGTCAAGGCTTAAGATAGCCGTCAAAGCTTCCTGATAATTTTCAGCTTTGAGGTGATTTTCAATGATAATAATTTTATCATCAATATCGCCAGAATTATTTACTAATGTTCGGCGAATAATAATAATTTTAGCAATTTTTTCATTAATTTTTCTCAACCAAGTACTATCTTGACTTGGGTAATTTGAAGTTACTTTAATTTCTGGAATTAAATTTTTGAAACTATTTTCTAATTTATTTTTAGTATAGAAATTTATAAGATGAGATTTTAAATTGCTAATTTTGGCATGAAGCAATTCGTCCGTAGAGCAAATGATTTCAAGGTTTTGCAATTCAATTTTAAAATCTTTTTCATTAAATAATTTATCGCGAAACATCGCGTAAGATATAACTAATTTATTATATTTTTCGTAAGATTTATATTTTAAAAATTCACTTTTTAATTCACGATTTTGCTTGCGCAAATCTTCAATTTGAATTTGATTTTTTAATAAGAGCTGATAAATAAATTCACCATTTTTTTCTTTTAAACTGGCAATGTTCAGATCATTTATGTCGTGATTTTCATCAATATTTTGATTACTAAAATCTTGCGATAAATCAAAAATATCGCTATCAAGATTGTTAAATTTTTCGCTATCAAGTCTTGCCAAACCTCTTCTCTTCGCTAAATCTTGCCAATAGACATATGTAAAAATTGACAAAAAAATTAATGTAAAAAGCAAGGAGATTTTTAAAAAAAACAGTTGGTTTTTCGGGTTTTTTTTTGACGATTTTTCCTTACTTAAAGTAAGGCTTTCGTGATTATTAAGTTCTTTGTTTTCTTCACTCATAAAAATTTTTGAGGATTATATTATCGCTAAATTTTTCGATTTTTTTAAATTTAAAATTTTCTTTAGCCAATTCTTCTGCCCTAATGACAATTTTTTGACTAAAAACAATTAGAGATGATTTTGCGAAATATTCAAGTAGATTATGGTTTTTAGCTAATAAAAAAAATAACTCCAATGTTTTTTGTGAAAAAATTAAAATTGAATCATATTCAGTGTTTTTAATATTTTTCAATAACTCTATTGAAAAATTATTTTTTGCTATTGTTTTGTAAGTTAAAATTTCTGCGCAATTATATCCGGATTTTTGTAATGAATTTTGTAAATCAAAGCTGATATTATCGCCTCTCAAATAAAGGATTAAACTCATTTTGTCAAGATTAGATTTTTTGATTAATTTAAGCAATTCGGCAACGCAACTTTGTTTTGGAAAAAATACATTAACAAATCCAGCCTCCATTAATTTCATAGCGGTTTTTTTACCTACGGCAAAAATTTTTATATTAATATCGCAATTAAATTTCTTTAATGAATCAAGGGCATTTTGACTAGTTATTACAATTGCGCTAATATTTTTATGGCGATATTGCAACCAATCATTTTCCTTAAAAATTTTCTTCACAACAAAAAGTGGTTCAACAAAAATTTGGCATTTTTGTTGTTCAAGAAATTGAGAGAGAGCTTGACTCTGTTGGGCTTGTCGAATAATTAAAATCTTTTTCATTTAAGTGATTGCCAAGTTAAAATTAAGATTTAATCTAGTAATAAATTTTATTTCACAAAAAATTAATTCTAAAAGCAATGAATATTCACGAATATCAAGCAAAAATTCTTTTGAAAAAATTTGGCGTTGCCGTACCTGAAGGGCATCCAGCATTTTCAGTTCCTGAAGCAGTTGAGGTTGCCAAGCAACTTGAAGCAAATGGTCATAAAGTTTTTGTCGTAAAGGCTCAAATACATGCCGGTGGAAGAGGGAAAGCTGGTGGTGTGAAGGTCGTTAAATCAGTCGAGGAAGTTAAAGAAAAATCTGCGCAAATTCTTGGCAAAATTTTGATAACTCATCAAACTGGACCAGAGGGCAGGGAGGTTAAAAGACTTTATGTTGAAGCTGGATCAAATATAAAAAAAGAATATTATTTATCAGCAGTTGTTGATCGCAAAACTAAAGCAGTAGTCTTCATGGCTTCAACCGAAGGTGGTGTTGAAATTGAAGAAGTTGCATTACATTCTCCTGAAAAAATTATCAGTGTAAAAATTGATCCAGCAACCGGAATCCAATCTTGCCATGCACGTAAACTTGGCTTTGCTCTAGGTTTCAAAGGCGAGACTTTAAAAAAATTCTCCAATCTTGTTAGCTGTTTATACAAAGCATTCATAGAAACTGATGCTTCGCAAATTGAAATCAACCCTTTAGTTGAAACCAATGAAGGCGATATTATCGCTCTTGATGCCAAAATAAATTTTGATGATAACGCACTTCATCGTCACGATGAAATTAAAACTTTACGTGATCTTGATGAAGAAGAGCCACTTGAAATTGAAGCTTCAAAATATGAACTAAACTACATAAAAATGGATGGTCAAATTGGTTGCATGGTTAACGGCGCAGGTCTTGCTATGGCAACTATGGACATCATAAAACTTTTTGGTTCTTCACCTGCCAATTTTTTAGATGTTGGAGGAGGGGCAACTCGTGAAAAAGTTACCGCCGCTTTCAAAATCATTTTGTCAGACATTAATGTCAAAGGAATATTGGTTAATATTTTTGGTGGAATTATGCGTTGCGATATTATCGCCAACGGCATTCTTGAAGCTGCCAAAGAAGTTAATCTTAGCGTACCATTGGTTGTTAGGTTGGAAGGAACAAATGTTGATTTAGGAAAAGAAATTCTTGCTAAATCAGGTTTGGCAATAATTCCCGCCGATGATTTAGCTGATGCAGCTCAAAAAATCGTTAAAGCGGTTAAAGAAGCTTCGGCATAAATAGGTTTTAAGCCTTATTTACTGGCGATAGCCAGTATAAAATTTATTAATTCTTAACAATTTTTAAAAAAAATTCTAAATTAATTATTAACAGTAATTTTAAAGAAAATTTTAGAATTGTTTTAGATTATATTAAAAATTGTAAATTAATTTTAATTAAAAATTTAACATGTCAGTTTTAGTTAACAAAAATACCAAAGTTATCTGTCAAGGTTTTACGGGATCGCAAGGCACTTTTCATTCACAGCAAGCTATCGATTACGGTACGCTAATGGTTGGGGGAGTTACTCCCAATAAAGGTGGATCAATGCATCTTAACTTACCGGTTTTTGATACGGTTTATGAAGCTAAACAAAAAACTGATTGCAATGCCTCGGTTATATATGTTCCACCAGCATTCGCAGCTGATGCGATTATCGAAGCAATTGAAGCTGAAATTGAACTTATTGTTTGCATTACCGAAGGAATTCCCGTGCTTGATATGGTTAAGGTTAAAAAAGCTTTGAGCGGATCAAATTCAAGATTGATTGGGCCAAATTGCCCAGGAGTTATTACTCCCGGTGAATGTAAAATTGGAATTATGCCTGGACATATTCACAAGGCTGGAAAAATTGGTATTGTTTCTCGTTCAGGAACTTTAACCTATGAAGCTGTTCATCAAACCACTAAAGCAGGGCTTGGTCAAAGTACTTGTATTGGTATTGGTGGCGATCCAGTAAATGGCACAAACTTTATTGATTGTCTCGATATGTTTTTGTCTGATGCGCAAACGCAAGCGATGATTATGATCGGTGAAATCGGCGGAACTGATGAGGAAGATGCTGCAGAATTCCTTCGCCTTGAAGCTAAAAAAGGTCGCATAAAACCTACAGTAGGTTTTATCGCTGGAAGGACTGCACCTGAAGGTCGCAGAATGGGTCACGCCGGTGCAATTATTTCTGGCGGAAAAGGTGGGGCAGAAGGTAAAATTGAAGCAATGAAATCGGCAGGAATTTCGGTTGCAGATAGCCCAGCTCTTTTAGGTGAAACTATGTTAAAACTTTTGAAAA
>CAILUF010000075.1 GCA_903837365.1 uncultured Alphaproteobacteria bacterium
GAATTTACGGTCTTGGCGGAATCAAATTTTCCAATCTTAAAGAAATCCGAAAGCTTGGAATTGCTGGTTTTGGCGCGATTGAATTATTTAAAAATTTTTTATGAAAATTACTCCAATTATTTTATCTGGTGGATCTGGTACTAGGCTTTGGCCAATATCACGCCAATTAAATCCCAAACAATTTCTTGATTTTTTTGGTGACAGAACTCTTTTTTCGCAAACGATTTTGCGAACCAAAAATGATGAGTTTTTTAATTCGCCTATAGCGGTTTGTAACAATGAACATCGTTTTATCGTTGCTGAAGAATTTAAAAAATCAAAAATTAAACCGCTTTCAATTATTCTTGAACCAGTTGCCCGTAATACTGCCTCAGCTATTGCAGTTGCTTGTTTAAATCTGCTCGAAAATAATGTTGGTGAAGATGATTTGATTTTAGTAATGCCATCCGATCATTTTATCACCAATGAAACCAAGTTTATAGCGCAAATTAATAAGGCTAAAGCTATGGCAAAAAAAGGTTTTTTAGTAACCTTTGGAATCGTTGCTAATTATAACGAAACTGGTTACGGCTATATAAAAATTGGCGAAGAGTTAGATAAAAAATCTAAAATTTTTAGCGTTGAAAAATTTATTGAAAAACCGGATATTAAGACAGCTGAAAAATTCGTTAAAAGTAAAAATTATTTATGGAATAGCGGTATCTTTTTATTTTCTGCGCAAAGCTATTTACAGAATTTGCGTCAACTAAATAGCGATATTTTTACCAACTGTGTTCGTGCTTACGGAAAAGCGGTTAAAGACTTAGATTTTATTCGTATCAATCAGGATGAATTTGAAAAATCTCCAAATATTTCTATCGATTATGCCGTTATGGAAAAAGCTGACAAAGTTGCGGTAATGCCTATGAATATTGGTTGGTCAGATATTGGATCATGGCAAGCAATTGCAGATTTATCGCCAAAAGACGATAATCAAAATTCTCTAATCGGCAATGTTTTTGCTTTAAAAACTAAAAATTGTTATATTAATTCCAGTCAAGTAGTTGTTGGTACAATTGGCGTTAAAGATTTAATTATCGTTGGACTAAAAGATGCCTTTTTGGTTGCCAATAAAAATAATGCGCAAGATGTAAAAAAACTTTTTGAAATTTTAGTTAATAATCAACGCGATGAAGCAATTCATCATACCAAAATCCTTAGACCTTGGGGGAATTTTGAAACTGTAGATCTCGGCACTGGATTTAAAGTAAAAAGAATTACCGTTAATCCTAATGCTTCCCTATCTTTACAAATGCATCAACATCGTTGTGAGCATTGGGTTGTTGTTAGGGGTATCGCCAATGTTACATGTGGATCTAAGGAGCTGATTCTTAAGGAAAATGAGTCAACCTATATACCTCTTGGTAAAAAACATCGTCTAGAAAATAAAAATAAAACTCCCCTTGAAATCATAGAAATTCAAACCGGTAATTACCTTGGCGAAGACGATATTGTCCGCTTCGAGGATAAATATGGTCGATAAAAATTATGAATAAATTTTTAATAATTTTTAGCAATCAAATAAAAATTCTTTATCATCATCCCAAAAGTTTTTTTAGTAATATTTTATTTTTTATTTGTTTTGTAATTATTTTTCTTATCGTTTTAAGCCCTTTGCAAATTGCCTCTGAAGGAATTTTAAGTAATAATAAAAATTCACAAACTTTACTAATTGGCGCAAGTTTTTTTGCAATATTGGCATGTTTGTTAGCTTCCACTCAAGATTTTTTGCGTGAAGATTTTGCCGATGGAACTCTTGAGCAAATGATTATCAATTGCGAAAATTTTGAAGTTTTTATCATCGCTAAAATTTTTGCTAATTGGCTAAATAGCTGTTTTGTTGCAGTGATTTTTTCGACAATAATAGGTGCACTTCTTGGTTATCAAGATGATTTTTTATGGCAATTTTTTGTAATTTTTTTACTGACCAGTTTTTTAATTAATTGCATTTGTTCATTATGTGGAAGTCTTGCTATTCTAGGTGGAGCAACTTCCTTAATCGCATTCATTGCCCTGCCCTTAATTTTACCAGTAATTCTTTTTGGCTGTCTTGGTATTTATGAAAATTTTGATCTTAATTTAAAAATTCTTATTGCCCTAAACATTTTTTTAAATCCCATACTATGCCTTGCAAGTTCATCAATAGCAAAAATAGCTTTAGATTAAATCTATTATAAAATAATTTAATTACTTAAAAACAAACAAAACTGATTATGTTTTATAGTTTTTAAGCAAAGTCAATAATAACCTGTCCAATCCCAACTGGCTCACCTTCTTTAAATTTAATTTTAGCGATTTTTACATCATAATCAGTGCGAATAATATTTTCCATTTTCATTGCCTCGATTATGACGAGTTCTTGTCCAGCCTTAATCTCATCGCCTTCACTAACTTTGAAGCGAATAATTTTACCAGTAATTGGTGAAGTTAAATTTTCTGGCTTAGCATTTTTTTGAATTTTAGGCATAAATTTACTAAGCTCGGCAATTCGTGGAGAAGAGACGGTAATAAAAGCATCCAGTCCAGAATATTGCAAAAGATAACTTCCGGTGTTGTTATTATCACGAATTTTAACGCCAATATTTTTTTCATTAACAACACCTCTAAAAAGTTTTTCGCCATTATTCCATGAAGATTTTAATTCGATTTCTTTATTATCGCATTCAATGCTAAGCATTCCCTCGCCTTGCGATAAAATGTTAATCAAATAAGAATTATCATCGATAGCAATTACCCAGCGGTCTGAAATTTGTTTTTGACGGTTGCGTAATTGTCCACTCATTTGAGCGTTACGTTGATAATTTTTAAGAAAAATTTGCATCGCTACAACCAGCAAAACTTCTTTGGCTTCTGAGTCGAGTTCGCTTCCAGAAAAACCCGCTGGAAATTCTTGTTTTATAAAACTCGTTGATAATTCACCTTTAATAAATTTATCGTTTTTCATGATTGTTTCAAGGAAGCTAATATTATGCGAAACTCCTCCAATTGCATAACTTCCCAAGGCATGACGCATATGTTCAATTGCTTCATTGCGATTTTTACCGTAAGCGCAAAGTTTGGCTATCATTGCATCGTAAAACATACTTACTTCACCACCTTCATAAACTCCTGAATCAACGCGAATATGTTCATTTTGTTCAGGTTCGATATAAAGATTAATTCGACCTGATGATGGTAAAAAACCTCGAGCTGGATCTTCAGCGTAAATTCTTGATTCAATAGCCCAGCCATTGAGTTTCACATCTTCTTGTTTGAATGGTAATTTTTCATCTAAAGCAATTCTAATCATTAATTCAACTAAATCTAAACCAGTAATTAACTCAGTAACGGGATGTTCAACCTGAAGTCTTGTATTCATTTCTAGGAAATAAAAATTTTTATTTTTATCCATGATATATTCGATCGTTCCAGCTGAAAAATATTTAACTTTTTTTGCCAAGGCCTTAGATTGTTCGTACATTTTGTTACGAGTTTTTTCATCTAAGAATGGACTAGGAGCTTCCTCGATTACTTTTTGATTATTGCGTTGAATCGAACATTCACGCTCTCCTAAGCAAACTATATTATCAAACTTATCGGCGAGAACTTGAATCTCGATATGACGAGGATTTTCAATAAATTTTTCAATAAAAACTCGATCGTCAGAAAAACTATTACGTGCTTCGTTTGAAGCGGATAAAAAAGCTTCAGCCATTTCCTCTTTTTGATTGACGATACGCATACCCTTTCCACCTCCTCCAGCAGAGGCTTTTACCATAACCGGAAAACCAATTTGTTGAGCAATTTCCAAGGCTTCTTTTACGTCTTTAATAACCCCCATGTGACCCGGAACCGTGCTAACATTAGCTTCAAGTGCAAGTTTTTTTGATTGAATTTTATCTCCCATCATTGCAATTGAGTGAGTTGATGGACCTACGAATATCACCCCAACTTTTGCAAGTGCTTCAGCGAAATTACGATTTTCTGATAAAAAACCATATCCGGGATGAACCATCGTTGCGCCAGTTTTTTTTACCGCGCTAAGAATTTTTTCGATATTTAAATAACTTTGCGATGAAGGTGAAGCTCCAATATTAACAGCCTCATCGGCCATCTGCACGAATAGTGAATTAATATCGGCATCCGAATAAATGGCAACAGTTTTAATGTTCATTTTTCGACAGGTCTTGATGATTCTACAAGCGATTTCACCACGATTGGCAATTAACAATTTATGCATGAATTTTAAAATTGATTGTTATAAATTTATTATTAAAAAATATTTCACAAAACTTTGTAAGTTATTGATTAACAAGGATTGACAACAGATAATCTTTAAATTAAAATTTAAATTTGATTATCAAAACTCTAATTTAAAATTTTTAATTAGTTAGAGAATATTTTTAATTAGCAAATTCTATCAAAAATAAATTAAAAAAATCAAACCAAATTTCATGAAAGTTTTTGATTTTGTTCGATTAATGCGTTTAAATCAGCCTACTGGTATCTGGTTATTATTTCTACCATGCCTACTTGGCATTGGCTTGAACATGAAAATCTATCAAATTAAACTTGATTTATCATTACTAAAAATTATTGTTTATTTTTTTATCGGATCGGTTTTGATGCGTTCAGCCGGGTGTATAATCAATGATTTATTTGATAAAAATTTTGATAGAAAAGTTCTGCGTACTAAAAATCGTCCTTTGGCAGATAATCGCATCTCCTCATTTCAAGCTTTGATATTATTGATTTTATTGCTATTTTTTAGTCTATGTATTTTATTGCAGTTTAATTTTTTAACTATTTTAGGTGGATTTATTTCGGTGATCCTAATTTTTACCTATCCCTTAATGAAAAGATTTTTTAATCTTCCTCAGCTTTATTTGGGCATTACTTTTAATTTCGGAGTTTTAATGTCAAGCCTTGCGGTTGTAAATAAAATCAATGGATCAACAATTTTACTTTATGTTTTGTGTATTATGTGGACTTTGATTTATGATACGATCTATGGTTTTCAAGACATCGAAGATGATTTACGAATTGGCTTAAAATCTAGCGCAATCACTATAAATAAGTTTTTCAAAAAGCCTAAAATTATTTTATTTATTCTTAATTTTTTAATTTTTTTGACTTTAATTTTTATTGGCTTAAATCATAATTTTAAATTTGGATTTTATTCATTAAGCTTTCTGGCTTGCGGATTTATTGGTTTTGGTGTTTTATTTTGTAATTTAAAAAATCCTAATAATTGTTTAAAATTTTTTAAGCAAAATGTTTTTTTTGGCTGGTTAATTTTAATAGCAATTCTTAGTGCATAATGAAAATTGGAATTTTAGGAGGAAGTTTTAACCCAGCGCATCTAGGCCATATCAATCTTAGTAATCTTGCCTTACAAAAATTAAAACTTGATCAAATTTGGTGGATACCAACAGCTTTTAATCCTTTTAAAAATATAGAAATTTATTCTTCCTTGGATCAAAGAATTAGCGAATGTAAAAAACTCACTGCCAATCATCCAAAAATATATGTTAAAAAATTTTCAGAAATTTATACTGTAAACCTGATTGAACGTTTACAAAATAAGCATTGTGATAATAATTTCTTTTGGATTATGGGTGCTGATAATATCAAAAATTTTCATCTTTGGAAAAATTTTGCAAAGTTAATTAGACTTTTACCAATTGCAATTTTTTCCCGTCAAAATCATCTAAAAAATATTTATAAAAGCCCTGCTTGGCAAATTTATCAAAACATTAAATTAAACTACAGCGCTAGGGATTTGGCAATTTCTAATGTTGATGATTTATCAAAAATTAGTAAATATTATAAAAAAAATATGATTAATTCTTCTTGCCATAAACAATTTTTATTGCCATTGCGATCTAATTATTCACTAAATTCCAGTCGATTTAATTCTCAAAATATTCGTGATCCAATTTCCAGTGGAGTTTACAATGCCAAAGGTTATAATCAAAATATTTTACCTAAAATTTTTATTTTTCGAACCAAGAACTTTGATATTTCATCTTCGCAAATTCGAAATAA
>CAILUF010000076.1 GCA_903837365.1 uncultured Alphaproteobacteria bacterium
ATAAGAATTTCTTATTAATAAATTCTTATAAATTAATTTTACAAATTCAACAATCCTTATCCTTTTTTTATGAAAACCAATGCAAATTCAATTCGTATCGGCAATGTTATCGAATTCCAAAATCAATTATGGAGAGTCATAAAACGTGAACATGTTAAACCTGGAAAAGGTGGAGCTTATATCCAAGTTGAAATGAAAAATATAGTTACCGATAACAAAACCAATACTCGCTTTGCATCAAGTGAGGATGTAGAAATTGCTTATGTTGAACAACAAAATTATCAATTTCAATATTTCGATCGCGATGAAATTGTAGCAATGGATATGGAAAATTTTGAAACTCATAATTTTAGTAAAGATTTGGTTGGCAATGCCTTTCCTTTTTTAAGAGAAGAAATGAATATTCGTGTCGAATATTGCAATTCAAAACCAATTTCAATTTCTTTACCTGAGCAGGTTGAAGCGATTATTGCTGAAGCTGAAATATCAATTAAAGGTCAAACTGCAACAGCATCTTATAAGCCAGCAACCCTAGAGAATGGAATTCGTATCATGGTTCCACCTTTTATTGAATCGGGTGAAAAAATAATTATCAATACCGAAGACTTCTCCTATGTAAGTCGAGCTAAGAATTCTTAATCATAACCATTTATTTTTAAAAATGATCATTAATAACCAACAAAATAAATTAAATTTTATTAAGATGTCTGCCCTAGGTAATGACTTCGTTATTTTCGATTATCGTCAACAATATTTTTCATTGAATTCTAAGCAAATTCTAGAAATTTCTAATCGTAAAAATATTGGATGCGATCAATTAATTATCATAAAAAAACCCAATCAAAATAATTCTCAAGAAATTGAGATTGATGTTGAAATGGAAATTTTTAATTGCGATGGCTCAATTTCTCCAACATGCGGAAATGCAACTCGCTGTGTAGCTGGATATCTTTTCGAAGAAAATCCTCATAAAAAAATTATTGTTATCCAAACCTTAGGAGGAATTTTGAATTGCCAAAAAATTAACGAAAATTTAATTTCAGTTAATATGGGTAAAGCAAAGTTTTTAGATAATCTAAATTTCGATAAATATATTTTTAATTGTGTAGATGTTGGTAATCCTCACGCCGTTTGTTTTGTTGATAAAATGATTGACAATAAAGATTTTCTTTCATTAGGTCCACAAATTGAAAATCATCAGCAATTTCCAAATAAAACTAACGTTGAATTTGCACAAATAATCAATGACCAATTAATCGCAGTTCGCGTATGGGAAAGAGGTGTTGGTGAAACAATGGCTTGTGGATCAGGAGCTTGTGGAGTTGCTGCATTAGCTATAAAAAATAAATTTGTAAATTCTTCGAAAGTTCTCGTAGAATTTACTCAAGGAAGGTTACAAATTGAATATATTAACGATGAAATAATTATGATTGGCGATTATCAAAAAATTTTTTACGGCAAAATTGATGAAGATTTTTTTTCTTAATATTTTTTTAATTATATTTTTTAGCGTTGAAGCTCTAGCACTTAGCACTGAGGATAAATTAGCAAATCCCCAAGATGAACAAAGAGCGATGAATCTTTTTTTACAAATTCGTTGTTTAGTTTGCGCAGGTCAAGTAATTGAAAATTCCGATACGCAATTTGCACATGACGTTCGCAAATTTGTTCGTAAAAAAATTAATGAGGGATTTAGCGATGAAGAAATAAAAGCCTATTTAATTAAAAATTTTGGCGATGAAATACTACAAACACCAACCTTAAAATCTCAGCCTTTACTATGGCTCTTGCCAATAATTTTTTTACCATTAGCTTTATTTTTTATCTTAAGAAATTATCGAAAATTTATTTTTAACAACAATTAAAATCCTTAGTAATTATGGCAATTTATCTTCATAATAATGATCTTCCCAGTGACATAAAATTCAACTCAGCAATTGCTATTGATAGCGAAGCAATGGGTTTAAATATTAATCGCGACAGATTATGTTTAATTCAAATTTCAGCTGGCGATGGTAATGCACATTTAGTAAAATTTAATGGATCTTACAACTCTCCAAATCTTAAAAAGATTTTAAGTGACGATTCAATTCAAAAAATTTTCCATTTTGCCAGATTTGACTTGGCAATAATTTTTCACTATTTGCAAATTAACTTTAAAAATATTTATTGCACTAAAATTGCCTCGCGACTTGCCAGAACATATACCGATGCTCATGGCTTAAAAAATCTTTGCGAAGAATTGCTGGGAATTGAAATATCAAAAAAACAACAATCATCCGATTGGGGTAATTTAATTCTAAGCGATAAACAGCTTGAATATGCGGCAAGTGACGTGCTATATCTTCATCAATTGCGCGACAAACTTCAGCAAATGATAATTCGAGAAAATCGTCAAATAATTTTAAATGAATGTTTTAGATTTTTACCAACTCGCGCCATACTTGATCTGCAAGGCTTTGGTAATATTGACATTTTCAGTCACGCATAATTTTTTTAGCAAATTAAATAAGAAAGAACTTATATCTTTGCCAAATCAACCTTAGAATCAAAATGAAATTATTCTTATTGGTTTAAGATCGAAACGTAAAATAATAATGCAAAACATAAAACATCATCAGTGATATTGCAACATTACAGTGATATGCCAGAAGCTGAGAAAATCCAATCTTAATCAATAATAATATTAAAAAA
>CAILUF010000077.1 GCA_903837365.1 uncultured Alphaproteobacteria bacterium
AAATATTATTGTTTAAAAATAATTTTTAACTTCTAATAATTGCAATAGAATATAATTTTTTAATTAATTCAGCACAAAAATAACTAAAAATTCTATGAAAATAATTTTATTAGCATCAAATCCAAAACTCTATTCTAATCAACGCATTATTGAATCCGCGCAAAAACGTGGACACGAAATAAGTTTCGTTAATGTTGGTGGTTGTTACATTAAAATTTCTGCCAATTCCAGTGAAGTTTTTTACGATGAAGGTAAAAAATTAAACAAAGTTGATTATGCAATTCCTCGCTTAAAGCCAGCGATGACATTTTTTGGTACCGCAATTATTCGTCAACTTGAGATAATGAAGATCAATCTTCTTAATAGTTCGCAAGCAATTACTAATTCACGCGATAAGCTTCACACCTTGCAAATCATGGGTCAACACGGTATTGACGTTCCGATTACTTCTTTTGCTAATTCGTCTTACGATACTAAAGATTTAATAAAATTAGTCGGAGGTTCGCCATTAATTGTTAAACTTCTTGAAGGTACCAAAGGTGTTGGCGTGGTTTTAGCCGAAACTAACAAAGCTTCTGAAAGTGTAATTAATGCCTTTCGCAGTCTTAAAGCCGATGTGTTAGTTCAGCAATATATCAAAGAATCTAAGGGTCATGATATTCGCTGCTATGTTATTGGCAATCAAGTTGTGGCGTCGATGGAGCGCATTGCGCAGGATGGCGAATTTCGCGCCAATATTCATTTGGGTGCAACTGCGAAAACTATTGAAATCAGCGATAAAGAGCGTGAAATCGCCATTAAAGCTTCGCAAGCAATGAATCTAGAAGTTGCTGGAGTTGATATGGTTCGCTCCAATACTGGCATAAAAATTCTTGAAATTAATTCTTCCCCAGGGCTGGAAGGTATTGAAAGCGCTACTGGAATTGACATTGGTGAAAAAATGATTGAATATATCGAAAAGAAAATGCATCATAGCAATAAAACATAAAAAATGGCAAAATTAATTGTAAATAAAATTTTTAACGGTAATGCTGAGTTTTTATTAGGAGTTAATAACATTGAACAACTTCCGCAACATCACTTTCCTGAAATCGCTTTTATTGGTGCGTCAAACGTTGGTAAATCTAGTTTGATTAATGCTTTAATCGGTAAAAGAATTACTATAGTTTCAGCTACAAAAGGTCGAACTAAGCAATTAAATTTTTTTAAAATTCTTGGTTTTAAAGATGGCTTTCATATTGTTGATATGCCTGGATATGGCTTCGCTCAAGACGCCAAATCGGCAATTAATTATTGGCAAGAATTGAGTTTAAATTATATCGCCAATGGTAAAAATTTAAAACGTGTTTTTTTGTTGATCGAAGCGCAAAAAGGCATGAAAGATCTTGATCATGAAATAATCGATTTCTTCAATGTTTACAACGTTTCCTTCCAAATTGTTTTAACAAAAATTGATAAATTAAATTTATCAGCGCAACAACTAGCTCTTGAAAAAATTCAAAATGAATTTAAATTATATCGAACATTTTGCTCGAAAATTATCTCCACTAGCGCTAGCAAAAATTATGGAATTTTTGATTTACAAAATGAAATTGTTAAACTTCTTGAAAATTTATGAAAATTCTTTTAACAATTTTATTAACCAGTTTAGTAATTTTCTTGTTTGTACTCTGGCTTAATTACGCAAGTTACAACGGCTCAAAAATAAATTCGCAAAATACTAATCATGAAAAAAGAAATTAAAAAAAACAATCAACAATTTTCACTTAACCTTACTCCTAAGCAGATTGTTGAGGAATTAAATCGTTATATTGTTGGTCAAAATGAAGCCAAAAAATCGGTAGCAATTGCCCTGCGTAATCGCTTTCGTCGCAAAGCTGTTGAGTCTCCACTTCGTGAAGAAATTATGCCTAAAAATATTTTGATGATTGGACCAACTGGCGTTGGTAAAACTGAAGTAGCGCGAAGGCTTGCCAAACTAGCCGGAGCTCCATTCATAAAAGTTGAAGCAACTAAATTTACTGAAGTTGGTTATGTTGGTCGCGATGTTGATTCGATTATTCGCGATCTTATCGAGGTAGCTATCAAGCAAGGCAAAACCGAAATGAAAAAAGAAATTTTTGAGAAAGCGCAAAAACATGCGAAGAAAAAAATTTTAAAAATTTTAGTTGGCGAAAATGCTCTTGATGAAACTAAAGAAAAATTTACGCAAATGCTTGATAATGGCGAGCTTAATGACAAGGAAATTGAAATTGAAATTTTGGATAACAGCAATAGCTATTCTTCAAATTTTGATTTTCCGGGTGGACAAGTTGGCATGATTAATATCGGCGAAATGATTGGCAAAGCGATGGGATCTCAAAAAACAAAAAAAGCTCATTTATCAATCGAGGAAGCCTTGAAAGTCTTGATCGAAGAAGAGTCAAACAAAATGATCGATGAAGATAAAATTATAAAAAAATCTCTAAAATCAGTTGAGAATGATGGCATAGTTTTTATTGATGAAATTGATAAAATATGTGCGCGTGGCAATATCAAAGGAGGCGATGTTTCTCGCGAAGGAGTTCAGCGCGATCTCTTGCCTTTAGTTGAAGGAACGGCGATTAGCACTAAATATGGCATAATTAAAACCGATCATATTTTATTCATCGCTTCAGGTGCTTTTCACATTGCTAAACCAGCGGATTTATTGCCAGAATTACAAGGTCGATTTCCGATTCGCGTGCAATTAAAACCACTCAGTGAAGATGATTTGTACAGAATTTTAACCGAGCCAGAATCAAGCTTAATAAAACAATATTGCGCTTTAATTGCCGTTGAGAACATCAATCTAAAATTTAGCGATGATGGCATTAAAGAAATAGCAAAAATTGCTTTTCGTGTAAATGGTGAAGTCGAAAATATTGGCGCAAGAAGACTTCATACTTTGATGGAAAAAATCCTTGAAGACATTAGCTTTAACGCCAGTGAAATGAAGGCTAAAAGCGAGATTACCATTGATGCCAAATATGTCACTGATCACCTTGGCGATTTGATTTCTAGCAAAAATGATTTGATGAAATTTGTACTATAGAAAAATAATATTTTCTAAAATTTTTTTAATTTATTTGCACTTCGCTAACTGCTCTATGATCAGATTAGAACAATTTCAGATCGTTACCTCGTAATTTCTTTTAAACTTTGACTAACTATAAACAAAACATAATTTTTTAAAACATTTTTCTTATAAATTAATATGTTTTAATTTTATGCTTTCAATTTCTCCTCATGGTTCTTCCTTAGCAAATCCTGAATTAAATCCTAGAAGAAGTGACGCTCTTGATAATCTAAATTTATCAATGCTAATAAACGAATATTTAGAAAATTATGACATTGATATTATTAGCGAAGAGGAAGAGGAACGCTTAAAATCAATACCAAAAGAAAATGACATTTATTTTAGTTACAATTCCTATCTTTTTTGGAAAAATCCAAACGACCAGAATCTTGAAAATAATATCTTACAAACTTTTAAAAATTTCAAAATTTCTTTTTTAACTTTTTTTAATAATGATCCAGAAATTAGATTAGTATTATCTAACTTTGACGAAGAAAGCGATTTCTTTCAAAGCCTACTGAGATCAACAGAAACGGAAGGTCTCATAAAAATGATGCAAGGTCTCA
>CAILUF010000078.1 GCA_903837365.1 uncultured Alphaproteobacteria bacterium
TTTGTCAAACAATTTAAAAAAATAAATATTTTTGTTTTATTTTTCTTGAAAGTAAACTAAAACAAAATAAATTAATACAATAAAACAAAAGCTAATTAATTATAAAACTTATATTATGTCAAAATTATTACCATTAGTAATTGCTCCTGATCCTATTTTACTTGAGATTTCAAAGCCAGTTACAAAATTCGATTCAACATTAAAAACATTGCTTGATGATATGTTGTTTACGATGTATCGCTATGAAGGTGTAGGTTTGGCAGGGGTGCAAGTTGGAGTTTTAAAAAGAGTTTTAGTTATGGATATTGATTACGAAGAAGATGAAGATGCGATAATGCATCACGGCAGGACTTGTAGTCATGTTCACGTAAAAAATACTAATCCACGATTTTTTGTTAATCCAGAAATTATCGAATTTTCAAAAGAAAATTCTGCTTTTAAAGAGGGATGTCTATCGTTTCCAGATGCTCGTTCTGAAGTAGTTAGGCCAAAAAAAGTCAAAGTAAAATATTTTGATTGGGATGGTGAAGAAAAACTTGAAACTATGGAAGGTTTAATGGCAGTTTGTATTCAGCATGAGATAGATCATCTTAACGGTATTACATTTGTTGATCGAATTTCTAAATTAAAAAAAGAGATTATTATGCGCAAAATGATAAAATTAAAAAGTTAAACAATGTTTCGTTATCGCTATAAAGCTCTTGATCAAAATGGCAAAACTGTTACCGGTAAAATGTCAGCAGAAAATCCTGCTGAGTTGCTTACAATGCTTCGTGCCAATTCACTTGAATTAATTTCTTACAACCAAGATAAAATGGGCGGAGGGCTTTTTGGGCGTATTAAAACTGCCGATTTAATTTCAATTTTTGTGCATTTAGAACAATTAGAAAAAGCTGGGGTTTCGATTATTGATTCAATTGCTGATCTCAAGGAAAATGCCGATACTGTCAAAGTTAGAAATTTGATGCATGAAGTTTATGAGGCGATAAAAAATGGTAGTTTATTTTCTGAAAGCTTGGCAAAACATCCCGATATTTTTAATAAAATTTATCTTGGCTTGATTGCCATGGGTGAAAAAACTGGAAATCTTGCCAATTCATTCGCGAGTATTATTGAAGATATTAAATGGAATAATGATATTAATCGTAAAACTACCAAAGCGATTCGCGGACCAATGTTTGGTATTTTAATCATGTTTGTGGTGCTAGGCGTTATGACTTCGGTTGTTGTTCCAAAAGTTACGGCGTTCTTAACTGCCCAAGATATTAAATTGCCATTCATTACTGTAGCTTTGATTTCATTTTCAAATTTCATGAAAAATTATTGGTATTTTTTAATTATCTTTCCAATTATCTTTTTTATTATTGTAAAAATACTTCAAACCTCTGAAAACTTAGCTATCAAAGTTGATAATTTTAAACTTAAGATACCGGTTTTTGGTCCGATCATTCGTAAAATTGATTCGGCAAAATTTTGTCAATTTTTTGCATTAACTTTTAGAAGCGGTCTTGGTGTTTTAGATTGCTTGGAATCTTCATGCGGAGTTATTCAAAATAAAGCAATTAAAAAAGCAATTCTGCTTGTAAAAGAGCAAGTTTCAGATGGTCAATCGATGACTAAATCTATTGGTTCAACTGGATATTTTCCAAGCTTAGTTGTCAGAATGTTTAAAGTTGGCGAGGAAAGTGGTAATATGGAAAGTTCACTACAAAATATTAAGTTTTTTTATGATCGCGAAATTAATGACTCAATTGACAAAATCGTAGGAATGATTCAGCCAACGATTACTTTAGTTATGGGTATGATGATTGGTTGGATTACGATTGCAGTATTTGGTCCGATTTATGGAACATTTTCCAACATCAAATAAATTTACAATGTTGAAAGAAAAAATTTATTTTATTTTGGGCATTGGTACGGATATTGGTAAAACTTTTTTTATGGAAAAATTGTGTGAAAAATTTCCAAACTCAAAAGCTGTAAAACCAATCGTAACAGGCTTTAATGCCGATGATGAAAATTGCGATACTATTCGCTTGCAAAATGCTATGCGCAAAAATAATCAAATTTTTTCATTAAGTGAAATTTCACCTTTTGCTTATAATCAATCTGGTTCACCGCATTTAGTTGCGCAAATTGATTATCAAAAAATTGTCGAATTTTGTCAAAAAGAAATTTTAATAGCAAAAAATAAAAATTCTTATTTATTCATAGAATCAGCTGGTGGTGTAATGACACCAATAACATATCATAAAACATTTTTAGATTTAGTGAAAGATGTTAATATTTCGGTATTACTAATTAGTTCTAATTATCTTGGTGCGATCAGCCATACACTTACTGCAAGCGAGGTTTTAAAAAATAACAATATTAAAATTGAAAAAATTTTCATCAATGAAGATTTATCTGCAAATCAAAATTTTTTTAAAAATTACTCCGATATTAATTTTGCAGATATTGCCAATACCATTGAATCATTTACTAAAATTCCAGTCTCCAAAATTAATACCATATAATTTTTAAAAAAAATCTTGATTGTAAGATAATATTCATTTTAATTATGTAAAACTTAAACCAATTTTTTAAATAAAAAATGAGCAATATTGAAGATAAAAAAAATAGCGAAATAATCCCTCTTGAAAATATTTCATTGCAAAAAGAAAAGGATTTTCAGGATTGGGCACGTAAGGCCGAAGTCCTTTGCGAAGCATTGCCTTATTTACGAAAATTTGCTGGTGAAACCTTCGTTATAAAATTCGGTGGATCGGCAATGGGTGGTGAAGTTAATCTTAAAAATTTTGCTAAAAATGTAGTTTTATTAAAGCAAGTTGGAATCAATCCTATTATCGTTCATGGTGGTGGTCCACAAATCGGAAAAATGCTTGAAAAATTAAATATTAAAACCAGCTTTGTTGATGGTCTAAGGGTTACTGATGCTGATACCGTTGATATTGTTGAAATGGTTTTGGCAGGTTCAATTAATAAAATGATCGTTAAAGAAATCAATATGGCAGATGGCAAGGCTGTTGGAATTTGTGGAAAAGATGCTTTTTTAATCCGCGCCAAAAGAGCTACTAAAACCAAAAAAGATCCCAATTCAAATATCGAACAAATTTTAAATTTAGGATTTGTTGGCGAGCCATATGAAATTGAAACTGAAATTTTAGATTTATTTGAAAATTCTGATATCATTCCTGTAATTGCTCCAATTGGCCTTGGAGCAAATGGTGAAACTTTTAACATTAATGCCGATACCGCAGCTGGAGCGATCGCTTCAGCAATCAAAGCTTCGAAATTAATTATGCTTTCCGATATCGATGGAGTAATGCTTAAAAATGGTGAATTAGTAAGTCATCTAAATTGCGCAACTGCTCATCAAATGATCAATGATGGCGTTATTACGGGAGGAATGATTCCAAAAGTTGAAACCTGTATTACTGCCGTAGAAAAGGGTGTTACTTTTGCGCATATTTTAAATGGTGCGGTTGATAATATTTTACTGATGGAACTTTTTACAAAAAGTGGTGCTGGAACCATGATTGTCTAGTTGAAAATATTTTTTCCTATCTCAATCATTTAGGTAATTATTTTATTCAAATGTTGACCTATTTTAATCAAATTATTAATTAAAAATTAAATCACAATTCGTGCGTTATGAAAAAAATTGTTATTGCCATTGATGGTCCATCCGCTTCAGGCAAGGGTTCACTCGCTAAGAAAATTGCTTCTCATTTTGATTTAGCTTATTTAAATACCGGAGCGATTTATCGACTTATTGCCTTAAGAGTTATAAATAAAAAACTAGATCCTCACAATATTGAAGAACATTTAACAACTCTTACTAAAAATATTAGCGAACAAGATTTAGATAATGATGAATTATTTAGGGAAGCGGTTGGAGCTATTGCTTCAATTATCGCTAAAAATAAAAATTTACGCCAAAGTATTTTTCAGTTTCAGCGCGATTTTATAAGTAATGGAAAAATTCATAAAAATGGTTGCGTTCTAGATGGACGTGATACTACGACAGTAATTTGTCCTGATGCTGATTACAAATTTTTTGTAACCGCAAATGTTGAAATTCGTGCACAAAGAAGATTTCAACAATTTCCAAATCAAGATTATAATGAAATTTTAACGCAATTAAAAACTCGTGATGATAATGATTTAAATCGCGCAGAATCGCCATTGAAAATTGCTGATGGAGCGATTATAATCGATAATGGAAATTTAACAATTGCCGAAGGTTATGCAAAAATTCTTGAATATATAAAAATTTAAAATGTCCAATTTACAAAAAATATCGCGATGTTTAATTTCAGTTTCCGATAAAACAAATATCGTTGAGATCGCTAAATATCTAGCTCAAAATAATGTTGAAATTATTTCTACAGGTGGAACTTATAAACTTTTAAAACAGCAAAATATTGCAGTAAAAGATATTTCACAATTAACAAATTTTCCAGAAATTATGGATGGAAGAATCAAAACTCTTCATCCTAAAGTTCACGCTGGATTACTTGCAGTGCTTGATAATAAAGAGCATCAAGCGCAATCAATTGAGCATGATATTTTATCAATTGATTTACTGATCGTTAATCTTTATCCCTTTGTTGAAACATTAGCTAAAACCAATGATGAAGCTGAAATTATTGAAAATATTGATATTGGTGGTCCAGCCATGGTTCGCTCAGCTTCGAAAAATTTTTTATTTAAAACGGTAATTACCGAAATTGATGATTATGAAAAATTAAAAAATGAACTCGATAAAAATCACAACTCAACTACTTTTGAATTTAGAAAGTCAATGGCTAGCAAGGCTTTTAAAAATATCGCTGATTACGATTTAGCCATTTCTAAATGGTTTAATAATGATCAATATATTTTAACTGGAACTCTTAAACAACAATTACGTTATGGAGAAAATTCGCATCAAACTGCATCACTTTATGTTAACTCAGATTCGGGAATAGTTAATGCCACTCAAATTCAAGGCAAGGAATTAAGTTACAATAATTTTAACGATGCTGATGCTTCATACAACTTACTTCTTGAATTTGATCAACCAGCCTGCGTAATTGTCAAACATGCCAATCCTTGTGGAGTTAGTAAAGCGGATAATATTTTGCAAGCCTATAAAAATGCTTTTAACGCTGATTCCAAAAGTGCATTTGGAGGAATTGTAGCGCTTAATTACGAAATAAATGAAGATCTTGCAAATGAGTTAATAAAAGTTTTTTACGAAGTAATTATTGCTCCAAAAATCTCTCAAAAAGCGCAGGAAATTTTTGCTACAAAAAAAAATTTACGATTGTTAATTGCTGATTTCCGCAAATCTACTTACAGCCTTGTAAAATCTATCTCAGGTGGATTTTTGGTCCAAGATGCCGATAATAAAATTTTTATAGAAAGTGATTTGAAATTAGTTTCAAAAAAATCTGTTAATAAAGAAGAAATTAAGCAATTAATTTTTGCAATGAATGTTTGTAAGCATTTAAAATCAAATGCGATTGTTGTGGCAAATAATTTTCAAACTTTAGGTTTAGGAGTTGGGCAAACTAATCGTGTGGATGCTTGTGAAATCGCCTGTTTCAAGGCTTATCAATTTATTGCTAATAAAAATAATATTGAATTAAATTCCCAAGTAAATTCTGGCGATATTGTTTTGCAATATGGAGCTTATTTGGCATCGGATGCTTTTTTCCCTTTTGCTGACAATATTGAAATTGCTGGAAAATTTGGTATTAAAGCCATTGTTGCACCAAGTGGCTCAATGCGCGACGAAGAAGTTATCGCTAAAGCTAATGAACTGAATATTGCTTTATATTTTACGCAATCGCGACATTTTAAACATTAAATTTTTAAGATTTTAATTTTAGTAAAATATTAAAAAATTAATCAATGACGTTATCAAATTTAGGTCGTTGATAATCTTGAGGCATTTCGATATCAGTTTTTTTTCCGCAGTTAGATAATTCAAAAGCGATTAAAA
>CAILUF010000079.1 GCA_903837365.1 uncultured Alphaproteobacteria bacterium
CGATGAAGTTGAGCGTTACGGACACTACTCAATCGCGGCCGAAAGCATGTATGATTATCCTTTTCAATGGGGATCGAAACGAACCGGTCCTGATTTAGCAAGGCTTGGCGGTAAATATTCTGACGAATGGCATACGCGTCATTTAATTAATCCGCGTGATGTTGTAAAAGAATCAATAATGCCGGGCTATAAATTTTTAGTTGATCGCGATGCAAATATTTTGGCAATTGGCGATGACATGACAGTCCTCAAAAAATTAGGCGTTCCCTATAATGACGAGATGATCCAAAATGCCGTTTCTGATGCCATGCTCCAAGCATCAACTGATCGCGAAGCTGAAGGGTTAATAAAGCGTTATGGTAAAAAAGTTAACATTCGAGATTTCGATGGCAATCCACAAAAAGTTTCAGAAATGGATGCCTTAGTTTCTTACTTACAAATGCTGGGAACGCTTGTTGATTTTACGAATTTTGAACCAATTGGTTATCAAAAAAAATCATCAAAAGAAAAATTAAATGAGCAAAAAAAAGAAATTAAAAGTAAAAATAAAATGACTCAAGAATCCAACTCCATCAATACCAAACAGCTTAATATTGAAAAAATTAACGACGAAAAAATTAATGTCGAAAAAATTAAAACTAACAAAATTAACAGTAACAAATTAGAGGTTAATTAAAATGAAAGAATTGATAATTTCCAACTCTGCAACGATCGCAACAATTTTCTTTTTTAGTTTTTTTTGCTACGTAATTTACAGTGTTTTTAAAAAAGGTAGTAGCAAAAAATTTGCACAATATTCACAAATTCCCCTGCATGATGATCCAGCGCATGATGATCAAGAAATAGAAAAAATTACCACAAAAAAACATAAAAATAATAAATTTCGAGATCGGGTTTAAGTCCCTATTCTCTTGGATTTAAGGTCTAATTAAATTTTTTAAAAAAATGAGCGACAATAAAAATTTACCAGAAAATTCAGCTAAAAATAATCAGGAAAATTCTGTCCATGAAAATGATGCAAACACTACTGGTCATGAATGGGATGGCATTCGTGAATATAATATCGGCGCTCCGCGTTGGTGGTTAATTGTGTGGATAATTTGCATTATTTGGGGAGTTGGTTATTGGTTTTTTTATCCAGCAATTCCCAATGCTCACGGCTCAAATCAAGGTGCGCTGAAATGGAGTAAATATTCACAGCTCGAAGAATCGCAACAAGAAATCACTGAAAAAAAAGCTGTTCATCTTGAAAAAATTTCGCGATTATCATTCCAAGAAATTCAGCAAGATCAGCAATTAATGGAATTCGCTCTTAACGGTGGAAAATCTGCTTTTCGTGAAAATTGTTCAGCGTGTCACGGTCAAGGTGCGCAAGGTGCCAAAGGCTATCCTAACTTAAATGATGATGATTGGTTATGGGGTGGAAAAATTGAAGATATTTATCAAACTTTGCTTTATGGAATTCGCTCGGGTCACGATAAAGCGCGTGCAAATCAGATGCCAAGTTTTGGTTTAGATAAAGTTTTAAAAAAGGACGAGATCAATTCCACAATCGAATATGTCTTATCGCTTTCAAGCAAAACTCAGCAAACTTCAAATGCGATAAATTTGGGCGAAACAATTTTTAAAAATAATTGCGTCGCTTGTCATGGAGTGGATGCAAAAGGTAATCAAAAATTAGGAGCTCCTAATCTTACTGACGCGATTTGGCTTTACGGCAATAACAAAGAAGATCTTTATCAAACTATTTATTTTGCAAGAGCTGGTGTAATGCCATTCTGGCAAAATCGACTTGACGATAATACCATCAAACAATTAGCGCTTTACGTTCATTCGCTCGGCGGAGGAATAAAATAATTTTCTATTTCATCTCATAATCGCAAAATTAAATCGCAAAAATAAGTTTTATAGAAATTATCAGTTTCTCAAAAAAAAATTTAAACTTCATAAGGATTGCTTTGTAAAATTTTACATCACAACTTATATTGAGAATTTTATGTAATAAAATTTTTGTTTTTGACTTCAGTCAATTACAAAAAATAATTTGCATTTAAAATTTTTTAAGAATTTTGATTCGTTCAAATTCGCTTCTTTTTTCTTTTTTAAAGTGAATTTAAAAATTAAAAATTCCAAGTTCTATTAATTTAAATTTTAATTTCTATGAAAACTAAATTAAGTTTAATTTCACTAGCTGTAGTGTTATTATCAAGCAATATTGCCCAAGCCAAAAGCAATAGTGGCAATCCCGACTGGATTGTTAGAGGTAGAGCACTTTATGTTCAGCCCGATACCAAAGGTAAAGCTTCAACTCTTGGCGGAAACATTGCCGCATCTTCTGCGCAAGTTCCAGAAATCGACATTACAAAATTTATCGCTCCAAATTTAGCACTGGAATTAATCGCTGCTACAACAAAACACGATATTTCGCTAAGAGGATCTCCACTAGCTGGCTCTTCTACTGATTTAGGAACGGTAAAACTTTTGCCTCCAACCTTAACTCTTCAATATCATGCTAATCCAACTGGAACTTTTAGACCCTACGCTGGAGCTGGTTTGAACTATACATTCTTTTACGGATCTAAAGCACAAGGCACTATGACTAATGTAAAATATCAAGATCATCTTGGTTACGCTCTTCAAGCTGGTTTTGACTATATGATTGATGAAAAAGTTGGTATCAATTTTGATATTAAAAAGATTTTTCTTAAAACTCGTGCAGCAGTTACAGATAATGCTAATAAACATTACAACGCTAATGTTAGACTCGATCCATGGTTAATTGGCGCAGGTATTTCTTACCACTTTTAGTTTATAATATAAGTTAACACAAATAATTAGGAAGGAATATTTTTTGTTAGAAGATTTAGTTTAATTTAAATATAATTAAACATAAATTACTTTTAACAAAACTTATTCCTTCTTTTTTTGTAAACTCGCAAAGCTCGTTAACAAAAAATAAAATTTAATTCAGGGGATTGGCGTAAAGGCTTGTTCGCCCTGTCTGCCTCAAGGGCTTATACCCCTAAAGTTTACAAAAATACTTGCAACGCATACGAGCTCATAGCTCCCCCCTTGATGGCTTACATCCCTACAATTTTTGCGCAAAAGTCTCGAAGCTCTCGGGCTCTAGCTCCCCCCTTGAGGGGGAGCAGATTTAGAAGGGCTTAACGGTAGTTAAGTCCTTCTAAATCGTGGGGGGTCGAAAGA
>CAILUF010000080.1 GCA_903837365.1 uncultured Alphaproteobacteria bacterium
ATTTATTATTATCGTAAATTATTTACTAATAATTTTTTGAATAACTGCTAACAAAAAAAGTAATTTATTTTGTTAATTGTTATTTACAACCTTTCCAACTTTAAACAGACTTTTAGGTGTAATAAAAATCTCCTCAAGCCTAGTTAATCTTGATTATACAAGAATAAAAGCTAAATTTTAATTCATCATTTACAATTAAAATTACTTACTTTTGTTTTTCCAAATATAAAATTACATCGGCACGATCTTGCGGTTTTTTCAAACCTGGAAAAGCCATTTTTGTTCCCGGTATATAATCTTTAGGCTTAGTGATAAATTGATTAATTGAATCACGATCCCAAGAGCCACCCTTCGCTTTTAAAGCTTCGGAATAAACGAATCCAGCTGATGAAGCTCTAGTCTTTCCAACTACGCCATAAAGATTAGGACCAACCTTGGCACCCTCGCCTTTAATGATATTATGACATGATGCGCATTTCTTAAAAGTTTTTGCACCACGATCATAATCGGCTAATTTCATTAGTTCGGCTAAGTCAATTGGCTTTTCTACTTTTTTTGCAACAGCTTTACCATCCGAACCAATTTCAATTTGATAGCCTCTTTTTAAAATTGGCTTTTGGCGATAAAGTAAATTTGCAGTTAACGTTGCTAAACCAGTAATAACAAAGGCCAACAACAAAGCGCGATAATTTTCTTTCGCAATTAAACATAAATCCTGTTTTATTTTTTTTAATCTTTTTTTCATAATTAATCAAACAAAGTTGAAACTGATTTTTCTTGAGCAATATTATTTATCGCCTGTCCAAGAAGATTGGCAATGTTAATGATTCTAATATTTTTTACCGCTAATGTTTGCGCAGTTGGTTGAATTGAGTTGGTAATTACCAAATTTTTAAGTTTGGAATTAGCAATTTTTTCATAAGCCTTACCGGATAAAACGCCGTGAGTAATATAAGCTGATACTGATTTAGCGCCCCTTGCCAGTAAAGCTTCTGCAGCATTGCATAAAGTTCCACCTGAATCAACCATGTCATCAACAATTATGCATTCGCGATTATCAACTTCGCCAATAATATTCATGACTTCGCTAATGCCAGCCGAAGGACGACGTTTATCCACAATCGCTAAATCAACATTTATTTTTTTGGCAATTGCTCGCGCACGAACTAGTCCACCAACATCTGGCGAAACAATAACTAAATTTTCGCTACTAAAATTTTCTTTAATATCAGCAACAAATACAGGAGCTCCGTAAAGATTATCGACAGGAATATCAAAAAAACCTTGAATTTGTCCAGCATGTAAATCAATTGTCAAAACTCGATCAACCCCTGCCGAAGTAAGGAGATTGGCAACAAGCTTCGCAGAAATTGGCGTACGTGGTGCAACTTTGCGATCTTGTCTTGCATATCCAAAATAAGGTATAACCGCAGTAATTCTTTTTGCTGAAGCGCGTCTTAATGCATCAATTGTAATTAACAATTCCATGAGGTGATCATTGGCTGGATATGAAGTTGATTGAATAACAAAAATATCTTCACCGCGAACATTTTCCTTAATTTCAACAAAAATTTCATTGTCACAAAAAGTTTTTATTTCAGCATTAACTAAACCGATATTGAGGTGGTTAGCAATCTCTTGAGATAAGGTTTTATTGCTATTGCAAGCTAGTAATTTCATGTTTAAATGATTAAATTTAATTATTGCATTTTTTAAAAATATCTTAAAAGATTATTTTTATATCTCAAAAAAAATCCAAAATTTTTTTATGATTTTCACCAAAAATTTTTATAATTTTCAATTTTAATTTTTAGATTTTATTTAATTAATTTTCATAAAATTTAAAACATAAATTCCTAACTACAACCAAAAACTTTAATAAATAAAATATGGCTGAAATTGAAATTTATGACATTATAAAAATTCTGCACATCTTGGCGATTATTTCTTGGCTAGCAGGATTGCTCTATCTTCCGCGAATTTTTGTTTATCATTGTCGCGTAAAATACGGCACAGAAAGTGATTTATTATTTCAAGAAATGGAGCGAAAACTTTTACGCTATATCATGAATCCAGCGATGATTGCCAGTTTTATTTTTGGCTTTTATCTTGCCATTCAAATTGGCTTTGAAGGATCAATTTGGTTACACTTAAAAATTGCATTGGTGCTTGCGCTAGCTGGATATCACGGCTTTCTTGCTATGTGTAGAAAAAAATTTACTAGCAATAAAAATCAATATTCACATAAATTTTTCCGAATAATTAATGAAGTTCCAACCGTCTTGATGATTGGCATTGTTATTTTGGTAACACTAAAACCTTTTTAATTTAAAACATAAAGAATGCAAGGTAGCCCAGGATTAATTGAAGAAAATTTTTTTAATTCGCCAGAATTTTTAGAAGATGAAAAAAAATTTCTAGAAAAAAATAAGCTCGTAAAAATTACCAAAAACGACGATGTAATTATCGAAGTTTCTTACGCAACACAAGATAATTTTTGTAATAAAAAATTATATAGCCATCCTTTCATATATTGTCACGAAGACGTTTATGAATCTTTAAAAATTCTAGTCGAAAATCTAAAAAAAGAAAATCTTAAACTTAAAATATTTGATGGCTTTCGTCCTTATAAAGTTCAAGCTTTTATGGCAGAAAAATTTCCGAATTTCGTTGATGATGGATATGTTTCGCATCCAATTGAGGGGATCGCAACTCATGTGAGAGGAATCGCTATTGACCTAACTCTAGTGAAAGATGAAATAGAATTAGATATGGGAACGGCATTTGATTCAATGTTAACTAAATCCAATTATATCGCAGAAGGTTTGACTGAAATTCAAATCACTAATCGCAAACTCTTAAAAGATCATATGATCAAAGCTGGTTTTGAAGGTTATAAGAAGGAATGGTGGCATTTTAATTTAAAAATTTTCAATCTTGACAAGGATGGCGAAATTATTGGCGCTCTTGAGGAGACTCATAAAAAATATCCTAAAATTTTAGAAGATTTTTCCGCATTATGCTCGAAGGAAATTAATGATTTTTATAAAAAAAATACTCCAAAATACCCAACTCAAACAACCGCTAAAAGCCATGACAACAAAGGTTACTATTCTTTGTTTTACAATGCCTTAAATTCATTCAAAAAAAATTTTACATCTAATGCTCGCCAAAATTAATCCTCAAGAAATTCCAGTAATTTTTGACTTTCGTTACGCCTCAAGTAACAATGTTTGTAACCAAAAATTATATCAAGAACCTCAACCTTTTTTGCATATTGAAGCTTTAGAAAAATTAAAAATTGCCAGTCAAATCGCTCAAGGCCTTGGCTACAAAATCAAGATCTGGGACGCTTATCGACCAATTGCAACGCAAGAATTTATGTTTAATTATTTTGCAAAAAATCCACAAATGCAAAATTTTTTTTCTAATCCAAAAACTGGTGCAGTTCCGCATTGCCGAGGCATTGCTCTTGACGTAACCTTGGTTAATTCTGAAAATAATCTTGAATTATCAATGGGTAGCGATTTTGACGAATTGAGCGATTTAGCTAATCACGATTGTCAAAAAATTTCAAAAGAACAACAGCGCAATCGCTTGATTCTATTGGGCATAATGACTTTAAGTGGTTTTGATTTTTACAGCAAGGAATGGTGGCATTACCAACTTTTTAAAGTACGGGAATATCAAATTCTTTAGCAAAAAAATTAAAAAATTTACACCTCAAAATAAATCATTGAAGGCTAGTTGATTTTAATTTTATTTTAATTAAAGTTAAGAAAATAAATTTTTCTAATTTTAAAAAATTACAATGCAAAAATTACAAAATAAAAAACCCAATAACAGTAAAAATTTTTTTATTTGGCTCTTAGTTTTTGTTGGCATAATGATCTTTTCAAACATTATTTCAAGCCCAGAAAATATGGCTGGAAATAAATTAAACTTTAGCGATTTTATAAAAAAAGTTGAAGATCGCGAAGTAACAAAAGTTGAAATTAAGGGCGATGATTTGATCGGCTCGCTTAAAGATGGCACGCAGTTTTACACTCACTTACCACATTACCCAAATCTAGTTGATAAACTTAAAGAAAATGATGTAAGTATCACCGCTCTTCCCTTGGTAAGTAGAGGTGAACGCATAATCTCAAGCATTCTCAATTGGCTTCCCCTAATCATCATGATTGCTTTATGGGTTATATTCGCCAAGGGAGCTGGTGGAAAAGGTGCTGGTGGCGCTTTTGGATTTGGCAAATCGCGGGCAAAATTATTGCAAGAAAATAAAAATAAAGTTACCTTCGCTGACGTTGCAGGAATTGATGAGGCCAAGCAAGAACTCAGTGAAATTGTTGACTTTTTAAAAGACTCCAAAAAATATACCGATGTTGGCGCGAAAATTCCGCGCGGATGTTTGTTAATTGGCTCACCTGGAACTGGTAAAACACTTCTTGCTCGAGCAATTGCCGGTGAAGCTGGGGTTCCGTTTTTTTCAATTTCTGGATCAGATTTTGTAGAGATGTTCGTTGGCGTTGGCGCAAGTAGAGTTCGTGACATGTTTGAGCAAGCAAAAAAATCGGCACCTTGCATTGTTTTTATCGACGAAATTGATGCGGTTGGAAGGCATCGCGGCTCGGGAGTTGGTGGCGGTAATGATGAACGCGAACAAACTTTAAACCAATTGCTCGTTGAAATGGATGGCTTTTCTGACAATGAGGGAGTAGTGATAATCGCTGCCACAAATCGTCCGGACGTTCTTGATCGCGCCTTACTTCGTCCTGGAAGATTTGATCGTCAAATTACCGTTCCCAATCCTGACATTATCGGTCGCGAACAAATTCTTGCCGTCCATGTTAGAAAAATTTCTTCAGCAAGTGATGTCGATATTAAAACCATAGCCCGTGGAACTCCAGGATTTGCCGGAGCTGATCTCGCTAACCTAATCAATGAAGGCGCAATTATGGCTGCGCGCTTCGGTCAAAAAATGGTCACCATGAAAAATCTTGAAGATGCAAAAGATAAAATCATGATGGGCGTTGAACGCAAATCGATGATTATGCAACAAAGCGAAAAAGAGCTCACCGCATATCATGAGGCTGGTCACGCAATCACGGCAATTAATTCGCCGAATTCCGATCCAATTCACAAAGCAACGATAATCCCTCGCGGAAGAGCTTTGGGCTTGGTTATGCGCTTACCGGAAGTTGATCGTTTTTCAGTTTCACGAGTTAAATTGCTTGATGATTTAGTAGTTGCGATGGGTGGTCGCGCTGCTGAAGAATTAATTTTCGGATATGACAAAGTTACTACTGGCGCAAGTTCGGATATATCTCAAGCAACTTCAATGGCGCGCAACATGGTTGTTAAATGGGGTTTAAGCGACAAGATTGGTCCAATTGACCATGCCGAAGATGATAGCTCAAAAATATATCAAAGTAACAAACCATATTCTGAAGATACCGGTAAAATTATCGATGACGAAATTAAACGCATCGTTTCTGAAGCTCTAACCAAAGCTAGAAAAATTCTTGATGATAAAAAAGCTGATTTGGAAAAATTAGCTCGCAATCTTTTGGAATACGAAACTCTTACGGGCGATGAGATTAATGACTTACTAGCTGGTAAAGAAATTCGTAAAAAATCCACTATCACAACAGTTAGTTCGGGCTTTATCCCTAATTTTAACGAAGGAAATTAATCTATTTTTTGATTAAATTTTTGATTAAATTTTCGCACATTTTATAAAAATTCTTGTGCAATAAAAAAAATACATAATAGTGATTAACAATAATGTTTGTTATATCTTATTTTTTTCAATAAAAACTATAAAAAATTATGCAATTTGAAGTTAAAAAAAATATTTTACTGAAAGCCATCGCCGATGTTAACGGTGCGGTTGAAAAGAAAAATACGATTTCAGTTTTACAAAATATAAAAATTGATGCCAAAGATAATATGATCAATCTTTGCGCTACTGACATGGATATTTTAGTAAATTCCAATTTTGCTTGCGATATTGTCAAAAGCGGATCGACAACCGTTCCTGCGCAAATGTTTTTCGATATTATTCGTAAAATTCCTGATCAAAATATCATCATCAATCAAGAATCGCCAACCATCTTGCAAATCAAAGCTGGCAAATCAAAATATAATTTACCTTGTATTGATTCTAATGAATTTCCAAATTTAAGCGAAGGTGAACTTGGCAATGAAACTGAAATTGAAGCAGAAAAATTCGCACGGATGATTGATAAAACTCGCTTCGCAATTTCTAATGATGAAACTAGATATTATCTTAACGGATTATTTTTACAGGCTTACAAATACGACAATGTCAGCGAGTTACGCAGTGTTGCAACTGATGGACATCGCTTGGGCATTGCCTCAACGCCATTTAATTTCACTGAAAATTTTGGGGTGATTATTCCTAAAAAATCTGTTAATGAAATTAGAAGAATTATCGATGGCTGTAAAACCATTAAAATCAAGGTTTCGCGCGTCAAAATTAAAATTATTGCCGATAACACAACCATCATTTCAAAATTGATTGACGGGGAATTTCCTGATTACGATAAAGTTCTTCCCAAAAATAATCCTCACACAGTAAAAATTAATAAAAAGAATTTTTACGATTGCATCGATCGCGTTTCAACGGTTGCTAATGACAAACATCGTTCAGTAAAATTAACCTTGGAAACTGGCAAAATTAATTTGCAAGTTAACACTAGCGAAGGTTCATTTGCCTATGAAGAATTGGATGTCGATTATACTGGCGATAAAATTGAGGCTGGATTTAATTCGCGTTATTTGCTCGAAGTTATTGGTCAAATTGACAAGGAAGAATTAACGATTCGCTTTAAGGATGGGTCTTCTCCAGCATTAGTTGAGGCTACTGATATGGGAGCGATGTTTGTAGTTATGCCAGTTAGAATATAATTTTAATTAAATTTGCTTGCGCAAATTTAGTTTTAATTCAGCTGTGTTGACATCAAAACAATAATTCACCGCTTGAGGATGGAGTTGCAAGCCTTTACGGCAGTAAATTCTTGCGCAGTCGATGGTGAGCCAGAAGATTAAAGTTGCGCGAGGCATAACAAAGAAATAAAAAACTTTTATAAACATTTATTTTTTAAAATTTGCAAAATGCAATCATGCCAAATCCATTTGTAATTAATAAATTAATTTTACAAAATTTTCGTAATTTTGAAAATCAAAAATTTATTTTCGATAGTCAGCAAATTTTTCTTAGTGGTAAAAATGGCAGTGGCAAAAGCAATATCTTGGAAAGCCTTACCCTTCTTGGTCGAACTCCATCTTTACGCAATAGTGATTTCGATGAAATGTTGAAAGTTGATGCAGAGCAATTTAGTGTTTTTGGACAAGTAAATGGTCATGATTTTATTGAAAAAATTTCTGTAAATTTTGTTAAAAATCCAAAAAAGAAAAATTTAGAAATTAACGGTGAAGCCATAAACATCAAGCGTCAAGGCGATGTAAAAAATCATTTACCAAATTTTATTTTTTTAACTCCGCAACTCGAACAACTTTTTATTTCTGGCAAGGCTAATCGCCGAACTTACTTGGATCACATCGTTGCAGATATTGACTTACTTCATCAAAATCGTCTTAATGTTTATCAAAAATTACTACGTGAAAGATTGTTAATTTTACAAAAATATCAACAACAATCTAGTTCAAAAAAATGGCTAGAAACCATTGAAACCAAAATCGTCGAAACTGGCATAGCTATTGGCTCAGCACGGATTGAAGCAATCGAATTTTTCAACAAAGCGATCAAATCTTTTGATTCGAATTTCCCGCAAACTACTTTGCAAATAATTGGCGATGTTGAACAAGCTATTAACAAACAAAGTTCATTGCAAATTGAAAGTTTATATCACGAAAAATTGCAAAATAATCGCCAAGCTGATTTAGAAAATTTTAAAACTAATTTCGGTATTCATCGCAGTGATTTTGACGCGATTTTTTGCGCCAAAAATCTCTCGGCAATTTTGTCATCAACTGGCGAACAAAAAGCAATTATGATCGCCATTACTCTAGCTCGCGCCAAAATCTGTTCGCAATATCGCAATCAAACTACCATCCTAATTTTTGATGAAATAGTTTCGCATCTTGACGATAAAAGAAAAATCGATTTACTTAGCGAAATTAGCGCGACTAATCTCCAAAGTTTTTTTAGTGCCACTAATTTTGAGCTTGTGCCTTTTGAATTAAGAAGCAAAATATCCGAAATAAGAGTTGATAAATTTTAAAATTATACCAAATTAACTTTCATGAGTAAAAATATTTTAGTGATTGGCAGTGGAGCTATAGCTTCATTTTACAGCGCATTTCTTGCCAAAAAAACTCAGATTACCATGCTGTGCAGAAGCGATTATGATGTGGTAAAAACCAATGGCATCAAGATTGAAAGCCCTATTGAAAATTTACATTTTTATCCGCAAGTAATCAATAATTTAAATCAATATCGCCATCAAGCTGATTATTTAATAATTGCTACCAAAGCCCTTGCGCAAATTGATTTAATCGCAATGATCAATCAACTCAATTACCTTCCGCGCAATTTAGTTTTAATTCAAAACGGCATTCACATAGAAAAAAAACTTTATGAAAATTTCCCCAAAATTAATTTGATTAGCGTTTTAGCCTTTGTTGCTGTAAGTAGAATTTCTAGTGGCATTATTAAACATTTTGATTATGGTAAATTAATTATCGGCAATTATCCAAATAAAATTAATCAAGATTGTCAGCAATTAATCGATTTATTTCGCGATTGTAATGTTGAAATTGAAGCTAGCGAAAATATTGTTGAGGAGCGTTGGAAGAAATTAATTTGGAATGGCGCATTTAATCCCGTATCAGTATTGGGTGGCGGTTGCGACACTAAAAAATTATTAGACAATCCTTTTTGCAAAGATTTGTTGCAAAAAATTATGAAGGAAATTATAGCTTTAGCTCGTCTTGACGGTTTTAATTTAGATGATAATTTAATTGATAAAAATTTTGAGTTAACTTATAAAATGAAACCTTATAAAACAAGTATGCTCCTTGATTTTGAAGCAAAAAGACCGATGGAAATTGAAGCAATTCTTGGCAATGCCATAAGTTTTGCACAAAGTAAATCGGTTACAACTCCATATTTATCAACGCTTTATGCTCTACTCTCTTGTTATTAAAAAAAGATTATTTCTTGACATTGCCTTTATTACAATTCTGGCAATTCTGACAATTATCGCTTTTAAATCGTCAGCGCAAGAAACAATTCCAGCAAATATTAACGCCATCGAATCTCAAGGCGCAACCTTACCAAGCAAGCCTTTACAAAAAAATCGCACTGCCAGTCCAATTTTAAAAACAACCAATAAAAATTCTTCAAAATCAATTAACACCTCGATTACTTCGCCAACAAATCCTGCGCCAATAAAAACAAATTCTAATTCAACAAGCGCAAGCTCTGGCAATCCTCAACCTTCATCACCATCGCCAATCAAAGAAAATGTAAATTCAAGTCCCGTAAATAATTCATCTTCAAGCCCTATAATCAAAAACGAAAATAATAAAAGTAATTCGCCAACTCCATCATTAAATTCATCATCAACAACTTCTTCAACAACCTCATCAACAACTTCATCAACAACCTCATCAACAACTTCTTCATCGCCAACCTCTAAAGATCAAGCGACTCCAGTAATTGAAAATAAAAATCCAGCCAATAAAAATAACATCGCCGATAAACCGATAATTTCTTCGGATGATAAAAATTTAAATCAACCAATAATTCCCCAAGAAATCAATACCGCTCTCAACAAAAAAACTCCGAAAAAATTATATAAAAAACCAGTTAAGAAAATTAAAAAAATAAAGAAACCAAAAAAGGTTCCAATTGCTAAAATCATTGCACCAGAAGCTGAAAATAAAAAATTTATTACTGAAAATGGACGCAGAATTAGTTCCGATTATTTTTTACAAATTATTCCTAAAAAAAGTTGCGACAATCTTACCAATACCGAATGTTTTCGCAGGGATCGTAAAAGTGAAGAACCTTATTTTCACCGCACAGTTGTAAGTATTTTCAACAATAGAATTGTTGCCGAACAATATTTCACAACAACCAATGTTAATAAAAAGATTTTCTTAAAAGTTAATAATGGTAATTATCAATTAACAACAACTAATGATAATTTAATTTCCTTCACAGTTGAAGATGGAAACGTTAAAGATCTAAATTTATTTTCTGGAAATATTTCACGCGAAACCCTTGCTCCTTCTAAATGCGTTCTTGCTGAAAAAAATTACGGATTTTTCTTAGCTCACAACAAACAACCAAAAATCAGTGAAACAAATTATTTTGCTAATAAAAATAATTTTGAAGGAGTTAGAAATTTAGTCATTTTTAGCAATATCGAAAATATTGACAATCTAACGCTTCAGGATCTTATGGCTGTTGAGGTCAAAGCATATAACAATATCGCGCCAATTGAAAATTTGAATTTATGCAAAAGAGCCAAAAGCGATATTTTGGAAGTGCGCGAAATCAGTAAAGCTGAATGTCGTAAACGTCAGGAATGTTTAATTTTGCTGAATAGTAATCCAGATTTTCCAAATAAGATTATTGACGAATCCTGCTTAGGTTATTTCGACAGTCAACGCCAAGATTACGTTTCATGTTCTAATCAAGATGATTGCAATGACTTCGCAGTTATCAAGGATTGTGAAGTTAAATTAATGGCTGGAGAATAAGCCTACTTAAAGCAAATTTGACTAAAATTTTTAATCGTTTTCTTGCAAGTAATTCACCAAATTTCAAGTGCAGTTTTGCAGTCATCATTTTGATTTTTTCTTAACAAAAAATACCTTCAACTTGCAGACTTAAAATTTTAAATTCATCTTTTTCGTAAATCTCTCCAAGCATCCACGATTTTCTAAAGGCAATTCAAAATTCGCTAATTATCTAAAATAAAATTTCAAGAAAAATTTCTACTTTAAAAAAAAATATTTTTTTTGTTGACATTTGAAGCAGTTGTAAAATAATTAAAGCTAAGAAAAAATAAGTTTTTTATTTACTACCAATAAAACCTAAATCAAAGTTAAAAATATGCACAATTTAAAAATAAATAATTTTCTTGATAAAACTTTTGGCAAGATAAGTGAATCTAGGTCAGAGTCGATTAATATTAGCGAAGATTCTTCGAAAATTAACTCGCAAAATACCGAAAAAACTTTCAAAATTTTGCAATTATCTCTTAAGACAATTTGTCTATTAGCTTTTATTCCATATGCTTTGCTTGGAATGTTTTACATCAACAAAAGTTTTATTTTTATACCTTGCTTAGTAATGGCTTTAACGACTGTTTTATTGGCAATGTTTTCAGCAGTAAAAATCCAAATCTTACAAGAAAATCTTCAAAATAAAATCGCCAATATCGCTAATAGTTTCAAAGATTTTATTAATCAAAATCACAAAAATATTGCCGATCTCAAGGGCATTGAAATCCTCGAGCAATCAATCAAAACTCAGGATGATGATCATTTTCTTTCTGCAGATTTTATTGCTGATTCTCTAATCAAAGGCAGTGCAAAAATTAACAATTCGCCAAGCAATAATAATTCACTTGCTGACAATTTTAATTTCAAAAATATTGATAACTCTACGAAAGAAAATTCTGAGCTCAAGGTTTAAAGCATTCCAGATTGTTAGATATTAGCTATACGATTTCCACTTTTAAATCTCAATCTTAACGCTTACAGGACAATGATCGGAAGCCTTTTCTTGATCCCTCACGCCTTCATTTTCTATATCGGCTTTGATTAAAGAATCGGCACCCAAAGGCGAAAGCAAAAGATAATCAATTCTTGCGCCATTATTTTTTTCATAAGAATTTCCTCGATAATCCCACCAAGAAAATTCTTTGTCATTGACGTTGCAAGCGCGATAGGAATCTATCAAACCAAGATTAATTAAACTGCGCATTTTCGAACGCTCAAGCGGATGAAATAGCAATTTATTCTCGTAAATTTGCGCATCAAAAATATCGAGGTCATTAAGCGCAACATTAAAATCACCAGCGAAAATTTGAATTTCGTTGTAATTTAAAACTTCTTGAAAATGATTTTTTAAGCGATCAAAAAATTCAAGTTTGTATAAAAATTTTTTAGAATCTGCAAGATCCTCACCCTCGCCTAACTCACCTCCGCCATTTGGCACGTAAATTGAGCTGACTCTAATGGCTTTATTTTTCAAGGAAATTACTGCCTCAATATAGCGAGCTTGCGAATCTTGCTCTTGATTTCGATCAAGCATTGGCAAGGTTTTAACCACATCTTCAATTTTATATTTTGATAAAATTGCCACTCCATTATAAGTTTTTTGTCCACTTACAACTGCGTTATATCCGGCATCGAGCAATTCTTCAAATGGAAAATTTTTTTCTTCACATTTTAATTCTTGCAAACAAACTATGTCGGGATTTGATTCTTTC
>CAILUF010000081.1 GCA_903837365.1 uncultured Alphaproteobacteria bacterium
TATAAATTTTTAATTATAAAATGAGTTCAAGGTTGAGGATTAGCTAATTTATTTTTTTAATTCGCTTTATCTTTTTAATTCAATGGCGAAAATTTAATTGCAAAATTGTTGATATAAAAATTATCCTAGAAAATATTTAATTTAAAATTATTTCTAATGATTAATGAAGATAACAATCCGAAGCCGTTGGATATTACAGACAAAAAGCAAGAGAAAAAAATTGTTAAAAAATATCGAAAGCCAAGTTTACTCGCCATTATATATCGGGAATTATGGCCTTTTATCGCCTTCTTCGGGTTTATGATTGTTGGCGGAGCTTCGTATTTTGCGCCAGAACCCGTATCAGCTTTTGTAATTGGTTTAGGAGTTTTAAACGCGGCATTAATTTTACCTCCTTTAACCATTGTTGCTTCTGGTTATATCAGAGATTCGCTTGATGCTAAAAAATCCTCAAACCAAAATCAGCAAGCCAAAGAACAGCAACCCGAAAATAAATTTGAAAAAAGTGATGAGTCACGAAATCCTGATACTGAGTCACCAAGTTCTTCCAAACAAATGCCGGAAACTTCTCAACAAAAAGAGGATCTTAAGCAGGGAGTGGATAGTAAGCGAGATGGAATTGTTGAAAAGCCCGTTTCTACAAGACTTGAGGGGGAGAATAACAAATCTTCGTCATCGTTAAAATTATAAAATTAATTACCAACTGCGCTTTTAAATAAACTCTTTATTTTTTAAATTTCTTGTTGATAATTGCGTTGTTTAATTAAATAATATTTTAATGCTTTATTTTACAAAAATTAGAACCCAACCTTTATTTTTAAGCCCTGGCGATCAAGGTTCAAGGCATGTTAAATTTGGAGAAGATCAAGTGCAGGAATATAATAGATCCGAGCCTGCCAGTTACGTGGGTAAAAATCAAGGACGACAAGTAACCCCAAGATCGAAGCAGGATGATGATTACGATTATGACGAAGATTATAAAACGCAATCTAAAATACCTAAACATCAAGATGTAAATAAGGCAATTAATTTTAAAAAGAATCGTAACCAAAAATTAGCATTAACATCAATTGCTGTTACAATTGCTTGTTTCACATTACTTGGTTTATTTGCTTTTGCAAATTTAACCATTCCCGTATTGCCATTCATGAATTTAGGTGTTGTTGGAATGGTTTTAGGAGCTGCTGCTCTTGGATTTTCATCCATGTTAACTTCAATGGCAATATCTGCAAGTGGCGTTTCTAAGCCATTACCTGGTGAAAATAAACAAAAAGATCTTCACGATGGAGTGATTTCTTTGAGCGAGCAAAAAAGAAGAACACGGCAATCAAAAGATACTCAAACAGAAAATGCAGGAATCGCCCAAGGCACCCATGGCGCTGGCTTAGATGCTAGTCAATTACCTGATCTTAGTTCTTTGCCAGCTGCTATCTCAACTACCCCAAAGAGTCAAGGTCTTGGGAAAGTTGCAGGAGGAATTGGAGGAGCAGTCAGAACCCAAGCCAATCCTAGACCCAGAGCCACTACTGCAGATGGAGCCGGAGCTGGTAGGTGAGATTTCCAAAACTTAGGTCAATAATTTGATTTAAAAAAATATCGGAAACAGTATAGCAATTAATAATTCCAAAAATTATTTTTAAAATTTTCTTTGATAAATTTTTTATGAGCTTCTATTTCCTGCTCGCTGAGATTAAATGATCTTAGTGGAAATTTTATATTTCTTTTATTAATAGTTGGTAATGAGTAATTGCTGTTTGATTCTAAACTATTTGATAATTGTTGTGAATTATCAACATGAATATTTGCATTATCATTAAAACTAAATCCCGTTTGCGCTCCACCCATTAACTCAATATAAACCGAACTCAAAAGTTGAGTATCGACCAACGCTCCGTGTTTTTGACGCTTAGATAAATCAATTGAGAACCTTTTGCACAAGGCATCAAGCGAGTTTTGCGCTCCTGGAAATTTATTGCGAGCAATTGCTAGTGAATCGCAAACGCGCGACATTTGTAAAATTGGACGATTCAAATTTCTTAATTCATTATTAAGGAATTTGGTATCGAAACTAGCATTGTGGATTACCAACAAATCATCGCCAATAAATTCAAGAAATTTATCAACAATATGATCAAAAAAAGGTTTGTCTTGCAAAAATTCCGTTGATAATCCATGAATACGAAAAGCCTCGAAAGGAACGTCACGCCTAGGGTTTACGTAGGTATGAAAAAAGTTATTAGTTCTTGTTTTATTGATTAATTCAACGCAAGCAATTTCAACAATTTTGTGACCATCTTTTGGATCTAAACCCGTAGTTTCAATATCTAAACATATTTCGCGCATATTGATTACTGACTGAAATTTTTAGGTTGACAATAAGAGCGCGTAGTTTGCGCTTGCACAAAATTAATAATTTCGTGAATAGTTTTGTGCGAATCTTCTTTGCCATATTTTTCAATGCGCTTGCTAAAATTTTCTTGACTTTGCTCAAAAACTTTTTTGAAAAAATTGCGCAAAGCGTGAATTTCTTCGCGCTCAATGTTATGTCTTTTCATTCCTACTAAATTCAATCCAGCGAGACTTGCTCTTTCGCCCATAACTAATCCGTATGGAATTACATCGCTTTCAACGCCAGACATTCCGCCAATCATTGCATAATTGCCAATTCTAACAAATTGATGAACTGCTGAAAGTCCACCAATTACCACATCATTGCCAACTACGACATGACCAGCTAGTGTTGCGTTATTAGCTAAAATTACTGAATTGCCAACTTGGCAATCGTGAGCAATGTGAACGCCAACCATTAGTAAGCAATTATTGCCAATCCGCGTAATATTACCGCCATCTTGCGTACCAAGATGAATGGTAACATGTTCACGAATGCAATTATTATCGCCGATAATCAATTGCGATTTTTCGCCCTTGAATTTTAAATCTTGTGGATCGAGACCAATTGAGGCAAAGGGAAAAATAACATTGTTACGCCCAATTACTGTATCGCCATCAACAACAACATGCGATTTAAGAATAGTGTTATTTTTGATCTTAACATTGGAACCGATAATGCAGTAAGGACCAATATCCGCACCATCCTCAATTTCGGCACCATCAGCAATGACAGCAGTTGGATGGATATTACAGTTAGAAAATTTTTTATTATTTTGCATAAATTATTTTTTTTCTTTATCGACAATCATTGCCGAAAGTTGTGCTTCAGAAACTTTTACGCCATCAACTTTCGCTACTCCTGAAAGCTTCCAAACGTTACCACGATTTTGTACAACCTCGACATGCAATTCTAAAACATCGCCAGGAATTACTGGTTTACGAAATTTTGCGCCATCAATTGACATGAAATAAACCAGCTTATCTTCGGCATTAAAATCTTCGCTACATGTTACCATCAATGCCCCAGCTTGCGCTAGAGCTTCAATGATCAAAACCCCAGGCATGATTGGATGATTGGGGAAATGTCCAAGAAAATGCGGTTCGTTGAAAGTTACGTTTTTTATAGCAATAATTTTTTTGTTAGTTTCAAGCTCGATTACTTTATCAACCAAAAGAAGTGGGTAGCGATGAGGCAGTGATTTAAGAATTTTTTCAATATTGATTTTTGTCATAAATAATTCCGTTTTAATTGGGCTTAATGAAAATTGAAAATAATTTTTTTAAAGAAATTTATAATTTGAAATCTAGATAAAAATCGATTTAGTTAATTACTAAAAATAATATTTTGAATTTAAAATTAAAAATAATTTTATGCAAGTTTGAAAAAAAGTAAATAATAAATTTCTAAAATTTCTACTTGATTGCAAAGTTTGAAATGACAAAATGGTAGAAATATTTTTTGAAATTTCTTTTTAAAAACAATGAATCAATTTTTGAAAACGCCTACACAGCAAATATCAAATCTAAAAAAAGAAGAAGTTCCTTTGGAGATTTTTTCAGGCGCAGAAATTATCGTCAAAGCCTTTATTAACGAAGGTGTAGATACAATTTTTGGCTATCCAGGCGGAGCAATTTTGCCATTTTACGATGCGCTATTTTTGCAAAATAAATTACATCACATCTTGACGCGTCATGAACAAGCTGCCACTCACTGCGCTGAGGGATATGCTCGTTCTACGGGAAAAGTTGGAGTGGTTACTGTGACTTCGGGTCCGGGCGCTACCAACACTATCACGGGTTTGACCGATGCTTACTTAGATTCAATTCCATTGGTTTGTATTTCGGGTCAAGTTGCGACTACGGTTATTGGTACTGATGGCTTTCAAGAGGCTGACATTACTGGTTTGACGCGATCTTGTACCAAGCATAATTATTTGGTTAAAGATGTTAATGATTTGGGCTATATAATTCACGAAGCATTTCACATCGCTAGAACTAATCGTCCCGGACCAGTTTTGATCGATATCCCTAAGGATGTCCAAAATGCACGCGGAATTTATCGCGGTAAGCAAGAAATAAATCGGCCATCTTATCAGGTTCTTAAGCATCAAGTCAGCATCGATCACTCTGAAATTGACAAGGCAATCGAGTTGATGAAAAATGCTCAACGTCCAATTTTTTACGTTGGTGGTGGAGTTATTAATTCGGGTGAAAAAGCTTGTGAATTATTGCGTAAATTAGTTACGCAAACTGGTTTTCCAATTACTCAAACCTTGATGGGACTTGGCGCTTTTCCGGCCAGTAAAGAAAATTTTATTGGCATGCTGGGCATGCATGGAACCTACGAAGCCAATATGGCAATGCATGAATGCGATGTTATGATCAATATCGGTGCGCGTTTCGATGATCGCGTGACCGGACGAGTTTCGGGCTTTTCACAAAATTCAAAAAAAATTCATATCGATATTGATCAATGTTCGATAAATAAAATTATCAAGGTTGATGTTGGTATTGTTGGCGATGCCCAAATTGTTTTAGAAGCAATGCTTGATCAATGGCAAAAATTGCAATTAAAAAATCATCATCAACAAATTTCAGAATGGTGGAAAAAAATAAAAAAATGGCAAAGCATAAAATCTCTATCTTACGAAGCTAGTCTTGAAACTATCAAACCAGAATATGCGCTTGAGCGTCTCAACGCTTTAACAAAAGAATTCCAGCCATTTGTTTCCACCGATGTTGGTCAGCACCAAATGTGGACAGCGCAATATATAAATTTCGAACAACCCAAAAAATGGTTAACCTCGGGAGGACTTGGTACCATGGGTTACGGAGTGCCAGCGGCAATTGGTGCGCAAATTGCTAATCCGCAAAACTTGGTTATTTGCGTTAGTGGCGATGCTAGCTTCATGATGAATATGCAAGAATTATCAACTTTAAAACAGTATAAATTGCCAGTTAAAATCTTTATCATCAATAATCGCTACATGGGCATGGTTAGACAATGGCAAGAACTGGTTTATGAAAAACGCGAAAGCCAATCTTACATGGAATCATTGCCTGATTTTGTTAAGCTCGCAGAAAGTTTTGGAATTCTTGGCTTGGAATGTGATAAGCCAGAAAATCTTGATCAACAAATTTTACGAATGATTAATCATCAGGGTCCGGTATTGTTTAATTGCATTGTCGATAAGGCTGAGAATGTCTTCCCGATGATTCCAGCAGGCTCGGCTCATAATGAAATTTTACTTGGCACCCAAGCAAAAAGTTACGTTACGAAAGATATTAACGCCGTATAATTTGCTATACCAAATTAACTTGAAAATATAAATTTTTTACAAATGAGCGAGATAATGAAAAAACATGTTATTGCAGTATTGATCGATAATGAGTTTGGAGCTTTGGCACGAGTAGTTGAGCTATTTTCGGCGCGCGGATATAATATTGAAACGCTTTGCGTTGCACCCATTTCTAGTGATAAAAAAATTTCGCGAATTACCATCACCACTTTTGGCACCGATAAAACCGTTGATTTAATTTGCAAATTATTGCAACGAATTATCCCGGTTCACACTAGCGCTGAGCTAACTCGTAGCGAAGGATATATCGAAAGAGAATTAGCTTTAGCGCAAATTATTGGCGATAGCGAAACGGTAAAAAAAGCTTCGCAAGCTCTTAATAATTTTAGATTTAGCATTGTTGATACTGAAGCTGATTCAACGGTTTTTGAAATTATTGGCAATTCAAATGAAATTGAGCAAGCTTTGAAGATCTTAGAGAGTCATGGCTTAGCAACAGTTTCGCGGACTGGAATCGCCGCTGGGTTTAAAGGTAAAAAAAGATTATACTAATTTATTTTAAGCAATTAAACTAAAACTTAAAATTCGTAAAAAATTTACACTTGACTCACAAGAATCCAAGCTGTTATAATTACAACCAAAACTGTTAAATATAGCAACCATTAAAAAATATTTAAAACAAATAATAATTTTTAAAATCTAATATTATTGTTAAATTTAATTTGGTATAAGATAACTTAAGTTTAAATTATTTAAAAAAATTTTCATAGGAGCATTTATGGCTGGAAAACCAAAGGCATCAAAATCAAAAAGAAGTTCAATTTTATTTAAAATGGTCAGTACTGCTGGCACGGGTTTTTTCTATCTTGCGCGTCGTAATCCCAAGCAAAAACAAGAAAAAATGTTATTTAGCAAATATGACCCGATCGTTCGTAAACATGTTGAATTCAAAGAGCAAAAACTTTCTAGTTAAAATTTATTTTAAAAAATTTATAATTAGTTAAAGATTTTAGCGCCAATAAAACCAGTTAATTATGCAAAATTTAAACATAAACAACCCAACTAATAAAAACAGCTACACCCCAGCTCATATTGCTAATTTTTTTATTTCAAAATCGCAACAAGAAGTTTTAAATCTTGATCCAATGAAGCTTCTTAAGTTGGTTTATATTGCCTATGGCTGGAATTTGGCAATTAATGATTCAAAACTTTTTAAAGAACCAATTTTGGCGTGGAATTATGGTCCCGTAATCGCATCGCTATATCATGAAATTCGAGCATTTCCATTTAATGACAAAAACACTCTCGATAAGGATTTTAGATGTGCAATTTATCAAGAAGATTCAACGACATTTCGCGTAACTAACATTCCCGAAATTGATGAAGAAGATCTCAATGTAATGAGAGTTTTAGATGCGGTATGGATTAATTACAAAAAATATGATGGAATTTCATTGAGCAAAATTACTCATGAAGATGGAAGTCCATGGCATCAAGCCTATTTTAACAATGGTAAAAATTCTCAATTAGATGATGAATTAATTAAAAAACGCTCCACTCAAGCAATTGAAAAATTTATTGAGCGTGAGA
>CAILUF010000082.1 GCA_903837365.1 uncultured Alphaproteobacteria bacterium
CCAACTGGACCACTTAAAGTTGATACTGCAAAATTTGTTCAAGGGACAGTAGCTGCAACAATCATTAACTTCGCAATTGCAATTGCAGCAGATCACCGAATGGATTCCGATGAATATGGAACTGCAAGTGCAAAAGCCTTAACTAGCGCTGCTCTTTACCAATATTTTGGTGGTGGATCTAGCGGTATGGCTGCAGTAGCTATAGCAATATCGCTTTATGATAGTTTCAAAGCTGATAAATACGGAACCGCAAGTGCAAATCAAAATTTTAATTACCATCCAAAACTTAATTTCAATAACAACCAAAAACCCAACAAAAAAATAGTTGCAAATGATAATTACGAAAATATTTTTATATTATCTCTAATTAAAAATGCTTAACCATCAATAAAGCTTATGAAAACATCAAGAAAAATAAAGATAATAAAGATTACAATAAATGCTCCGATTAATGCTAGCTTAAAATCTAATTTAACCATTTTAAAATCCAATTTAACCTCAATCTAACATCAATGTTTCAATTTTTTTTACATCATTTTATTTGCCAATTGAATATTTTAAAAAAGGCCGTTCATGTTAATTTTGTAGGTCAATTAGTAGGTCAATCATTTGTTTATAAATTCTTTACGTCACTAATCCTTTTAACCTTTCTAACCAATAATGCTTTCGCAATGTCATTTTTTAATAAAAATAAATTACCCTCAACGCCATATTCACTGCCAATTGATATCAGCAAAAAGGGCAATAAAGCTGAAATCGATCTTTATATTAAAAGCGATGACGAAAGAAAAGAATTTGAACCAATAACTACTGCCTTTGAATTAGAATTTATTCCTTATGATCCCAGAAATGATCCAAAGAGTAAGTATCACACAAGAAGCGAATTATTTTGGAAAATAAATGATTCTATTAGTATAGATAATTTTTATATAAGAACTTTAGTTGGGGTAATGTTGTATCCCTTATATTGGTTATTGGAAGGAAGAAAATTCGATAAGATTTACACCAAAAATGAATGGGCCGAAATAATGTCTGACAATAAGAGAATTGCTAAATTAGTTGGTGGTTCTGTTGCTCTTGATGCAGGAAATCCAAATTCTGGAGAATATCCCAATAATTATATTGATTATAAAGGAATCCCCATCCCCAATATCCGCATTACCATAACTGATCTTAACGATCCCAATAAAAAAATAGTTTATGATGAGATTTTGGAGGTGAAGAAAAATAATAGGGTTAGGGATTATTTTATGAAATCTTTAACGAATCTAAAATTGAAGCCTTCTGATTATAAAATTATAGCCGAAGTTCAATCCGATGCTCCTGAATTTAGCGGAACAAAGGTAAGATTAAAAATCGGCCATTATCGAGCAAAATACTAAGTTCAAGAATTTTTAAAAATTAAAATAATTAAAAAATATGTCACAACCAAAATTAGTAATAAAAATAGTTGACTCAGGAACAATCTATCATGATCCTGATAAAGGGGATCGATATTCTTTATCTGGTCACATGTGGTGGGAGCTTCATGATAGAGATGGTAAAGTTACCTCTTACGGATTTGCTCCAGATCCAAAACATCAGGGTTTTCCGATTGCTCCAGGATATGTATATCCTGATGATAATATTAAATATGATTTCAATCCTGCCAAGGGCGATTATCAAAGAGAGTTTGAGATAAGTGATAGCGAAGTAGAGATCTTAGAGAAGTTTGGTGAAGAATCTTTTGAATATGGTTTTGGAAAGACCTACAACGTAGCTTCAAACTCCTGCATAAACTATACCTATAAAGCACTTGATATGATTGGTTTTGCTCCCAAGGGATATGATGGAGATGTCTGGCCTACTTTTAATATCGATAATATCAAAGCTCTTCCTAGTAGCAATAAAAGTGATACTAAAATATTTATTAGCAATGATGGTGGATTATTTTTTTTGAATGACAAGAAGCAAATGACCATAAAATTATTTAGCGATGCTAATGCTATTGATAAAACTAAAACTAATTCACTAGCAATTAATTCTGCAAAACTTGGCTCTCAAAAAACCTTAATCAAAGATGTAAATAATAAAAAAGTTGCAGAATTTGAAGTTAGAAAAGGTGATCAAACTAGCATCTTTAATAATTCTCTTTTGCTTAAAGCTGAAGCTAAATTTCTAACTAAAAATGGTGAAGAAATTTCTCAAGATAATGCCATAATTAAATTTAGTGATGATCAATTAAATCAACTAACTTTAATTAGAACGGATCTTTCAGCTACTCTCAAAGACAACACCAACTCAACTCTCTCAACAATCCTCAACACCATCGATTCTGCTTCCTCTTCCCTAATATCATTCATCAATCATCAAATTGAAGGAATATTTGAGCCGATATTTAAAGAATTATTTTCAACTGATGAATCAACCAAAGATGCTAATGGCGATAATTCTGCTCAGCGTCTGGCTGGTAAAATATTAGCTGATTTAATTCAAGGTAAAGATATCACCCAAATTGCCAATGATACAACTTCACAAATTCTAATCCAAAATCTTCTTAAAGATACTTCAGAAAAATTAGCTTCGGCAATTCCAACTGGACCACTTAAAGTTGATACTGCAAAATTTGTTCAAGGGACAGTAGCTGCAACAATCATTAACTTCGCAATTGCAATTGCAGCAGATCACCGAATGGATTCCGATGAATATGGAACCGCAAGTGCAAAAGCCTTAACCAGCGCTGCTCTTTACCAATATTTTGGTGGTGGATCTAGCGGTATGGCTGCAGTAGCTATAGCAATATCGCTTTATGATAGTTTCAAAGCTGATTCTTCAATGAATTCCGATCAATATGAAGATGCGGCAATCTCTGCAGCTTCAGCGGGAGCTTCTGCTTATATTGGTAATGAGATAGGATTTTATTTAGCTACAGCATTTATCCCCGCTGGGCCAGTTGTAGTTATTGCTGGATATGCAATTGGCTATTTGGTTGGCTATCTTCTTTACAATCCAGTTAAAAATAATCTTGATAGTAAGTGGGATGGAATTGAAGAAATTTACGACAGCTTAGAAGATTTAATTCTTAAAGCAGAAATTACTTCTGGTGAAGGGCTTGAAGAAAATTTCAAAGAAATTCTTCGTGGTATTGATGATATTATTATCAGCTCTACGGGGAGATTTGTTCGTGATTTTGGAATTGAGGCATATAACCTTTTTGGCGGAAATTATGGAAAGACTTTTAGCTCAGGACAATATCCAACTCCTTATGCCTCGCTCAACATTACTGCGAAAGCAGATGGAACTGGTAATATTATCCAAGGTCTTGATCCACAAGGTGTAACTGCAATTGCTCGCGAATATTATCACGATGATATTTATGGAACTTCGGGAAGCGATAATTTAATTGGTAAATCGGGAACCAATACCATTCAAGGCTTTGAAGGCAATGATCACATTGAAGGCAGAGGTGATATTGATTTGTTAATCGGTGGTGCTGGGGATGATGAGGTGTTTGGTGGCAATGGCAATGACCAAATTTATGGAAGCGAAGGCAATGATAATCTTTTTGGTGGCAATGGTGACGATGTGATTATTGGCGGAACTGGCGCAAGTATAAATGCAGTTGGATCTTTGGAAGATGGCAATGATTTTATTCAAGGCGGTAATGGCAATGATCAAATTATGGCCGAAGCGGGAGATGATGAGATCCAAGGCAATGCTGGAAATGACACTATCCTTGGTGGAATTGGTAATGATCGAATTCA